>NZ_MTBP01000004.1:300000-542245 GCF_002911665.1 Actinomadura rubteroloni | reverse complement strand
CCGCTCGAGTACCCCGAAGGGCCTTTCCGCTCGACTTGCATGTGTTAAGCACGCCGCCAGCGTTCGTCCTGAGCCAGGATCAAACTCTCCATCAAGGTCCCAACGACGACACCGGGGGCGAACCCGGAACCGCCAAACCTCATGAAGGGATCGAAATCCCAGCATGCCGACCCCAAACGGGACCGGCTTGCCTCAAAGAAATCCCAGACCACCACGCGAACACGAGTGGCCTCGGGGACGACCCGAACCATGTCGGGCCGTTATAAAGGCACTGGCTTTTAACACGCTGTTGAGTTCTCAAGAAACGGACACCCACCGCGCTCCCACCACTTCCGTGATGCTCGCTCCGGGGCGACGTTTTCTACTTTATCAGATCCGCTCGGACTGTCAATTCCGCGCTTTTCCGATTCCTTTGCGCCGGGTTCGCTTTCGCGTCCGTCCGCAACGGCTCCGCTATTTCACCAGAGATCCCGCGGATGTCAAACCCGCAATTCCCGGCGCACCACAACACACCAGACACGGCGCAAGCCGACACTGGAGAAGGTTGTCGTGGAGGTCCCTCGGGATCGGTCATCGCGATGCACGCGACGTCCCGCACCCCATCGGGGGACAAGCGATTAACTTACGCGGTCGCGCGTCCGATGTCAAGGCGGGGCGCGCCGCCCGCGTCCGGCACGGTAGGAAGGGTCGGCAAGTGGGCGCATCGGGCCCAAGGGTCGCCTGGTGACCCAATGGTCACTTACGCTCGGGCGGTCGGGTCGTCCAGGAGCTGGGAGCCGCGGACATGGGTGCACCGCATGACGTCGTGATCATCGGCGCGGGGTTCGGCGGCGTCGGGATGGCGATCACGCTGAAGCGCGCCGGGGTGGACGACGTGGTCGTCCTGGAGCGGGCGGAGACGCTGGGCGGGACGTGGCGGGACAACACCTACCCGGGTGCCGCGTGCGACGTCCCCTCCCACCTGTACTCGTTCTCGTTCGCGCCGAAGACGGACTGGTCCCGGCGTTTTCCTCCCCAGCGGGAGATCCTCGGTTATCTGGAGGACTGCGCGCGCGAGCACGGCGTCCTGCCGCACATCCGGTTCGGCGCGGACGTGCGTGGCGCGCGGTTCGACGAGCACGCGGCCGTCTGGCGGGTCGACACGAGCGTCGGCGAGATCGCGGCGCGGGTGCTGGTCTCGGCGTGCGGCCAGCTCAACCGGCCCGTCGTCCCCGAGATCGAGGGGAGCGCGCAGTTTCGGGGCGCGACGTTCCATTCGGCGCGCTGGGACCACGACGTCGATCTGCGGGGCAAGCGCGTCGCGGTGATCGGGACGGGGGCGAGCGCGGTGCAGATCGTCCCGTCGCTGGCCGGACGGGTCGCGCATCTCGACCTGTACCAGCGGACGCCCCCGTACGTCATCGGCAAGCCCGACCGCGCGTACCGGCTCTGGGAGCGCACCGTGCTGGGTGCGTTCCCAGGCGTCCACACCCTGAGCCGGGCGAAGACGTACGCGCAGTACGAGTCCCGCGCAGTGGGGTTCGTGGTGAACCCGAAGCTCATGGGGTTCATGCGCCGCCGGTTCTTGCGGCGGCTGGCGGAGCAGGTCCCGGACGTGGAGCTGCGGCGAAGGCTCGTCCCGGACTATCCGATGGGGTGCAAGCGCGTCCTCATCTCCGACGACTACTACCCGGCGCTGACACGGCCGGACGTCGACCTCGTCACCGACCCGATCGCGCGCGTCACCGAGCACGGCGTCGTCACCGCGGACGGGACGGAACGCCCCGCCGACGTCATCGTCCACGCGACGGGGTTCGCCGCCACCGACTTCCTCGCACCGATGCGGATCGAGGGCCGGGACGGACGCGAACTCGGCGCGGAATGGCGGAACGGCGCACAGGCCCACCTCGGCATCACCGTGGCCGGTTTCCCGAACCTCTTCCTGCTCTACGGCCCGTACACCAATCTCGGCCACAACAGCATCATCTACATGCTGGAATCGCAGTTCCGCTATGTGAGCGCCTGCGTCCGAGCGATGCGGCGGCACGGTCTGGCGTCGATCGAAGTGCGTCCGCGCGTCCAGGAAAGGTTCGTCCGCGCGATGCGCCGGCGGCTGAGCGGGTCGGTCTGGGAAGCGGGCTGCGCGAGCTGGTACCAGTCGGCGGACGGCACCGTCGTCAGCAACTGGCCGGGCTTCACCTTCGCCTACCGGCGGGCGACGCGGCGGCCCGACCCCCGGCACTTCCGCGTGCGCCGCGCGGCTTAGGGTCGGACCATGCCGACTGCCTTCATCACCGGAGCGACCGCCGGGATCGGCGCCGCGTTCGCCCGGCGCCTCGCGTCCGACGGATTCGACCTCGTCCTGCTGGCGCGGAACGGCGAGCGCCTGGACGCGTCCGCGCGGGACCTGTCCGACCGGTACGGCGTGCGCGCCGAGACGGTCGTGGCGGACCTGGCGACGGACACGGGAATCGAGGCCGCCGAGAAGCGCGTTCGCGACGGCGTGGACCTGCTCGTCAACAATGCCGGGTTCGGCAACAACGGGACGTTCCTGGACGTCCCCGTGAACGCCGAGACGACGATGCTGAAAGTGCACTGCGAGGCGGTGCTGCGGCTGACGCACGCGGCGCTGCCGGGAATGCTGGAGCGCGGCCGGGGCGGGGTGGTGAACGTGTCGTCGGTGGCGGCGTTCGCGACGCGCGGCACCTATGGCGCGTCCAAGGCGTGGGTGGTGAGTTTCAGCCGGGGCGTAGCGCACGACATCGCCGCCAAGGGACGGCCGAACGTGCGCGTCATGGCGCTCTGCCCGGGATTCGTGCGGACGGAGTTCCACGAGCGCGCGGGAATGGACGTCCAGGGGATCCCCGAGTTCCTGTGGTTGCCGCAGGACAAGGTCGTCGACACCGCGCTGCGGGATCTGCGGCGCGGCGCGGACATCAGCGTGCCGGGCGCGCAGTACAAGGCGATCGTCGCCCTGTCGCGGATGGTGCCGCAGGGATTGGCGGGACGTCTGTCGTCGCGCGCGGGGCGCCGGTACGACTGAAACAGCGGGTTCGGCGTCCGCGCGTTGTCATCCGGCGATCTAGCCGGGCGCGAGGGCGGGCGGCAGGCTGGACGGTCGCCGTCCGCTCGCCGAGAGGAACCCCCCGATGGGCGACTCGCTGGGCAATTTCGTCCTGGCACTGCTCGCGTCCAGCGCTTATTACGTGGCGTTCGTGATCTTCCGTTCGGCGGCGGAGAAGATGCCGCCGCTGCGCGGGAGCCGGCCGTTCACGGTGGCCCGGTCGATGCTGCTCAGCCCGGTGTGGCTCGGCGGCGGGCTGGTGCTGGTCATCGGGCTGGGGTACGAGGTCGTCGCGTTCACGGTGATGCCGATGACGCAGGTGCAGCCGGTGTTCGCGGTGAGCCTGGTGCTGCTGCTGGTCTACACGGCGCTGTTCCTGGGCGAGCAGATGAGCGGGCGCGAGTGGACGAGCATCGCGCTGTTCGTCGTCGCGACCGTGCTGATCGGGCTGTCGGCGCGGACGGACGGCGTCCTGCGCGTCCAGCTCCACGCGACGGACGTGCTGCGGGCGCCGTGGATGATGGTCGCGGTGATGGGACCGGCGCTGGTCATCGCGGGCCTGGTGTGGCTGGTCGGGGACCGCAGGGCCAGCGGACGGCACGCGCGGCGGCTCGCCGGGGTCGCGTACGGGATCGGGTCGGGGGCGTGCGCGGGGCTCGCCGAGGCGGGGATCCGGGGGATGGCGATCCTCTACCACGACACGCAGAGCGTCGCGGCGGTGGCGCGGTCGCCGTACCCGTACCTGACGGTCGTGTTCGCGGTCATCGCGCTGGTCCAGCTCCAGGTGGCGGTGCAGCGGTGTCGGCTGTCGGTGGTGGCGAGCGTCCTGACCGTCATCGGCCGGACGTATCTGCTGGTCAGCAGCATGATCCTGTTCCAGGAGCGGTGGCCGGGCGATCCGGTCCCGTTCGCGTTGCGCGGCGGCGGGCTCGTCCTGGCGCTGGTCGCGCTGCTGCTGTTCCCCCGGTATGAGAACGCTCCGGACGGGGAAAACGCCGGAGCGGGTGCGGGGCGGCGGTCCGTCGCCTAGATTGCCGGAATGGACCTTCTCCCCCGGACCCTGGTCGCTCTGGGAGTCGCGGCGGGGGTCATGGGGGCGGCCCCCGCGGCGGCCATGGTGGGCGGGACGCCCGCCGACGCGTCCCGGTACCCGTGGCTGGCGGCGGTGGGGTCGCCGCTGTTCCTCGTCCGTCCGGGCGGGCAGTTCTGCGGCGGCGCGCTCGTCGCGCCGGACCGGGTGCTGACGGCCGCGCACTGCGCCGCGCTGTTCAAGTTCGCGCCGGGGCTGATGACCGTGACGTTCGGACGGTCCGACCTCGTGTCCGGCGGCGGCGAGCGGATCGCCGTGAAGAGGATCCGCGTCGACGCGCGGTTCCGCGAGGGCGACTTCCGGGGCGAGACCGTCGAGCACCACGACCTCGCCGAGCTGACGCTGGCGCGGCGGGTGGCGCGCACGCCCGTCCCCGTCGGCACGGCGGGCGGCGCGCGGACGGGCCGGATCCTCGGCTGGGGCCTGCGCAGTGAGAAGGACCTGTTCAACACGCGCCTGCGCGCGGCGGACGTCCCGCTGCCCGGCGACGCGGCCTGCCGCCGGGCCTACGGCGGCGACTACGACGCGGCCGACATGCTCTGCGCGGGGTCCCCGGCCGCCGACACGTGCCAGTTCGACAGCGGCGGGCCGCTGCTCGCCGGCGGACGGCTGGTGGCGCTGACGTCCTGGGCGTACGGGTGCGCGCGTCCCGGTTACCCCGGCGTGTACGCGCGGGTGGCGCCCTTACGGTGAGGAGTTGACATGCGGGTCCTGGTGACGGGCGCGGGCGGTCACGTCGGGTACGCGGTGGCGCGGCGGCTCGCGGCGGACGGGCACGAGGTGTCCGGGCTCGTCCGGGACGTCCGGCGGGAGGTGCCGCCGGACGTGGCGCCGGTCGCCGGGGACCTGCTGGACCCGCCGGGGCTCGCGGCGGCGCTCGCCGGGTCGTCGTTCGACGGGGTGTGCCACCTCGCCGCCGCCACCCGCGTCCGCGATTCGTTCGAGGAGCCGCTGGGGTTCTTCGCCGTCAACGCGACCGGGACCGCGAACCTGCTGGCCGCGCTGCCCGGCGGGGGACGCCCGCCGCGCGTGGTGTTCGCGTCC
The DNA here is from genome assembly GCF_002911665.1 of Actinomadura rubteroloni. Taxonomy (NCBI): domain Bacteria; kingdom Bacillati; phylum Actinomycetota; class Actinomycetes; order Streptosporangiales; family Thermomonosporaceae; genus Actinomadura; species Actinomadura rubteroloni. Next base: position 537,068 of record NZ_MTBP01000004.1, on the reverse strand, counting down.
ACCGCCGCCGTGTACGGGCCGTGCGGCACCGAGCCCGTCGGCGAGGACCGGGTGCCCGATCCGCGCAGCCCGTACGGGGCGTCCAAGCTCGCCGCCGAGCACCTGCTGCGGTTCCACGCGCGGACGGGGGCGATCGGCGTGACGGTGCTGCGGACGTTCAACGTCGCGGGATCGGTGGACGGCCGTCCCGACCCGGACCGGACGCGGCTCGTCCCGGCGGCGCTGGAGGTCGCGGCGTCCCGGGCGGAGCGGCTGGCGGTGCACGGGGACGGGTCGGCGGTCCGCGCGTACGTGCACGTGGACGATCTCGCCGCCGCGTACGCCGCCGCGCTGTCGGCGACCGTCCCGGGCGCGGACCGCGTCTACAACGTGAGCGGGGACGAGGCCGTCAGCGTGGCGGCTGTGGTCGCCGAGGTGACGGCCGTGACGGGACGGCCGGTGCCGGTGGAGCACCGTCCGGCGCGGCCCGAGCCGTCCCGGCTGGTGGGCGACGCTTCGCTGATCCGCCGCGATCTCGGCTGGCGCCCGCGCCGGTCCGGCCTGACCTCGATCGTCACGGACGCGTGGAACGCCGTGGTCGCGGGCCGGGGCTAGAATCTGCCGCGTGTCCGCCGCCAAGTTCGAGATCCAGATGCTGCACGACCGCGTCATGATCCGGAGCGAGAAGGACGCGGGCGAGCGCCGCAGCAGCGGCGGCATCGTGATCCCCGCGACGGTCGAGCAGTCCAACCGGCTCCAGTGGGGCGAGGTGTGCGGCGTCGGCCACCACGTGCGGACGGTGAAGGTCGGCGACCGCGTCCTGTACCACCCCGACGACCAGTTCGAGGTCGACGTCCAGGGCGAGAGCTACCTGGTCATGCGGGAGCGGGACCTGCACGCCGTCGCCAACGAGCGTCCCGAGCACGGCACCGGCCTGTACCTCTGATCAGCGTGCCGGGGACGCCGGCCGGGTCGCGGTGACGGTGACGGTCGCCATCCCCGGTTCGATGAGGCCCGGACGCGACAGCCGGTCGATGACGGCGGGAACGTCGTCCGGGCCGATTCCGGGCAGCTCGGTGATCGCCGGGCCCAGATGCCGGATCGTCAGCCGCCAGAACCGGCCCATCGGGGTGTCGTGGGCCGTGGTGGGGCAGGTGATGCGCATCTTGACGTCGGTCAGGCCGCACTCGGCCGCCTCGCGGGGCAGGTCGAGCGGCCACTCGCAGTCGGTGCCGATCCGCTCCGCGAGCACCGTGAACACGCCCATGGACACCCTGCGGTAGGTCTCGTCGCGTGCCGCCCACAGCGGGAACAGGGCCGACTCTTCGAGGACCACCTGGCCCCCGGGGGCCAGCCATCCGGCGATGTCGGCCAGGACCCGGCCGCGTTCGGGGAGGTGGGACAGCAGATAGCGGGCATGGATCAGATCGAAGGACGCGTCGGGGAACCCGTCCGACGTCACGTCGTGGCGGACGTACTCCAGGTTGGCGTGGCCGGCGGCGTCCAGGAAGCGCAGGTCCAGGTCGGTCGCGGTGACCTGCGCCGCGGGGTGGCGTTCGGCCAGCCGGCGCGCGACCGAGCCGGTGCCCGCCGCCAGTTCCAGGCAGCGGCGCACGGATCGTCGCGGCAGCGCGTCCAGGGCCTCGAAGGAGACCGGATCGAGCACCGCGCACAGCGCCTCCAGGCGCTCCCGCTCGTCGGCATGAGCATGGCTGAAGACGTCGTCGCCGTAGCGTTCGGAGTGGCGGGTCGTCATGACGTCGCTCCTTTCCCCGGGGTTCCGGGATCGGTGGGCGGAGCGACGGCGACGATGTCGGCGGCCGACAGCGACGCGCAGCTCCGGTGGCCGGTCAGCGCGAGGGCGCCGGTGAACTCTTCGCGCAGGCTGCGCAGGACGTGCTCGACTCCCGCCTGTCCCCCGACGGCCAGGCCGTACAGCCACGGGCGTCCGATCATCACGGCGTCGGCTCCCAGCGCCAGCGCGATCAGCACGTCGGTGCCGGTGCGGACGCCGGAGTCGAACAGGACGGGGACGCGTCCGGCGACCGCCGTGGCCACCGGCGGCAGGCAGTCCAGCGCCGCCACTCCGCCGTCGAGCTGCCTGCCGCCGTGGTTCGACACGATGAGGGCGTCGACGCCCGCCGCGCACAGGCGCGCCGCCTCGTCGGGACGGCACACCCCCTTGACGACGATCGGGAGGCGGGTCCACGAACGCAGCAGGGCCACGTCCGCGGGCAGGAGCGCGGGCCGGGTGAAGACCCGGTTCCACGTCGAGGCCGCCGCCTCGATCATCTCCGGGGTGAGGCGGTCGCGGTCCTCGGGCGCGGAGCCGAACCCCGCCAGCTCCCAGAACCGCCGGTCCGAGATGTAGTTGCCGAGCCCGTGCGCGTGCTGGAAGGGGAAGAAGCCCGAGGACAGTTCCCGGGTCCGCCACCCCGCCACGTGGCAGTCGCCCATCACGACCAGCGCGCCGTATCCGGCGGCCTCGGCCCGCTCGATCAACGAGCGGGCCAGCTTCTCGTCGTCGGGCCACGCGAACTGGAACCACCTGCGCCCCTGGGGAGCGGCGCGGGCGACCTCCTCCAGCGAGGCCGACGTCACCGCCGACAGCACCTGGACGGCCCCGGCCCGCTCCGCCGCCCGCGCCGCCGCCACCTCGGCCTCGGGGTGCGCCAGCTCCGCCACCCCCGCCGGGGCCAGCATCACCGGCATGCTCATCGGCGTGCCCAGCACGGTGGTGGACGCGTCGGCGGCGGCTCCGTCGCGCAGGACCCGGTAGGTCATCCCCCACCGGCCGAACGCCGCCTCGTTCGCCGCCACGGTCCGCTCGCGGCCCGCCCCGCCGGCGATGTAGTCGAAGTACCTGCGCGGCAGGTCCCGCCGCGCCGCCTCTTCCAGCCCCTTCGGTGTGAAAGGGAACGGACTCCCTCCGTCGGCGAACACTTGGGCCTGGTAACTGCCCGTGTAGGCCATGGCACCGGCTCCTTCCCTCGTTGACGCTCACGTGCTTTTCGCCGTCCCGGACCGCACTTCCGGTCGCGGAACGGACGGCTCTATCCCAGTAATTCGCCGAGGGCCGAGCAGAACAACGAGATTCCGCTCCCGGACATGTCACGCATGCGGAGAACGTCACGCCTTCTCGGTCGTGGCCCGGCCGACGCGCGAAGTCCGTCGCCGTTCCGCAGTGCGCTCGTCCGCACGTCGGCGGCGGCATGTCGTGACAATCAGAAAAGGCGTGACATGTGGACCGCGCGACGCCCTGGCATCGAAATCAGATCGCGGAGTAGGCAGGGAAGAAGGAGCCGTCATCCACCCGATTCCGGAAGGACGCGCATGCCACGCGAAACAGAGTCGACCACCGCAGGCCCCCGGGTGAACGGGCACGGCCCGCCCGGACGGGCGATCCGGCGCGGAACCGCCGTCATCTTCCCTGGTCAGGGCGCTTACCGGCCGGGCATCCTGCATGAACTCCGCACCGCCTCGCCCGACTCCGACGCCGTGCTGGAGGAGATCTCCGCCGCGCTCGACGGCGGACTCGACAAGCTGCTCGGCGGGGACGGGGACGCGTCGGCGGCGGAACTCGCGGCCGACGCGCCGGATCTGCTCCAGGCGGCCATCTTCGCCGCCTCGGTCGGCCTCTGGGCGGCCCGCCGCCGCGACCTCCCCGACGACGCCGTGCTGCTCGGGCACAGTCTCGGCGAGATCGCCGCCGCCACCTGCGCGGGAGCCTTCTCGATCAGCGACGGCGCCCGGGTCCTCCAGGCGCGGAACGAGGCGCTCATGGACCTCGCCTTCCGCGACGGCGGCATGGTCGCTCTCGGGCTCGACGCCGCGCGGGCCTCGGCCCTGATCCACCTCGCCGACGACCCGACGCTCGCCGTGGCGTGCCGGAACGCGCCGGACCAGACGGTGGTGTCCGGCTCGTCCGGCGCCCTGGTGCGTGTCGGGGAGATCGCGCGTGCGCTGGCCGTGCCCGCCGCCGCGCTCCCCGCGCCGTTCCCGTTCCATGGACCGCGCATGGCGCCGGTCGTGGCCCGGCACCGGGAACTGATCCGCGACGTCCCGCAGCGGCCCCTGTCCCGGAACCTCTACTCCACGCTGCACCACCGGCACCTGACCGACGCCGACGACGTCCGCGCGACGCTGGTCGACCAGGAACTCGTGACCGTGGACTTCCTGGACGCGGTCCGGACGCTCCACGCGCACGGCGTCCGCGACTTCGTCGAATGCGGGGCCGGCGAGATCATGAGCAAGGTCGTGCGCCGCAGCGTGCCCTCGGTCGACTGCCGGACCTGGGACGAGCCGCGAGAAGACCGGACCGAGCCGCAGCGGCCGACGCCGGCGGAGCCGACGGACGAGCGGGCCGCCGCGCCGGACGAGCCACGGGACCCCCCGCCCGAGGACGTCCTCGACGCCCTGCGCTCGCTCTACGCCGAGGTCCTCGGCTACCCGGTCGAGGTCATGGAGGACGACTCCGACCTCGAAGCTGACCTCGGCGTCGACTCCCTCAAGCAGACCGAACTGCTCGTGCGGGCGGCGGGACGGTTCGGGCTGCCCAACACCAACGACCTCAAAGTGTCCGACTTCCCCACGCTGGCCCACGTGGCCGAAGAGGTCCGACGCCGACTCGACCGCGACGCGAGGTGAGGGGCATGTCGGAGTTCGACGGCAGGACCGTGCTCGTCACCGGCGGCGGCCACGGGATCGGCAAAACGATCAGCACCCGCTTCGCGCTCGGCGGAGCCCGCGTCTACATCAACGACTCCGGCGAGTCGGCCGAGGCGACGGCCGCCGAGCTGACCGGGGCCGGGGGCGGCGTGGAAGTCCTCCACGGTTCCGTCGCCGAGCCCGATGACCTGCGCCGGATGATGGATCACATCCGGGCCACGGCGGGGACCCTCGACGTCCTGGTCAACAACGCCGCGCCGGGCGCGCTCGCACCCGTGCGCGAACCCACGCGACGCGACTGGACGCGGACCTGGCAGACCACGGTGCGGGGAGCCGTCGACTGCTCGCTCCTCGCCTCCGAGATCATGCGGCCCGGCGGCGCCGTCGTTACGATGTCCTCGACCGGCTCCGGTCTCGTCCCCGGCGAGCACGCGGCGCTGGGCATCGGCAACGCGGCGCTGGAGTCTGCGACCCGCTACCTCGCGGTCGAGCTCGCCCCGCTCGGAATCCGGGTCAACTGCGCCTGCGGCGTCGAGAGCCCGGCGCTGCGGGAGTCCCCCGAGGCCGGTGAACCGCGCGTCGACCCGGGCGCGTACGCCGACCTCGTCCTGTTCCTCGCCTCGGAACGGGCACGGTGGATCACCGGTCAGACCGTGCTCGCCGACGGCGGGCTCAGCATCGGCGCTCCCCTGCCGACGCCGCCGGCGCCCGAGCCCGCACAGATCGAGCCGGTGAACGCGGGCGAGGCGATCGCGATCGTGGGCACGGGCTCGGTGGTACCCGGCGCCGACGGCACCGACGCCCTCTGGAAGCTGCTCACCAGCGGCGATCCGGTCTTCCGGGAGCCCGGCCGGCGGTGGTCCGGGGAGAGCTACCACTCCCCCGACCGCATCTACGCACCGGAGCTGGGCTTCGTCACCACCGACGCGCCGGAATCCGTACGCGCCGAGGACCACAACACCACGTGGCTGCGCAGGGCGTTCGCGGAGGCGTGGGACGGCGTGGTCAGCCGTCCGGCCGACAGGACCGCGCTCTACATCGGGGCGTCGCCCGACGGAAGCCAGCATCTGGAGGACTCGGTGGTCCTCGCCGCCCTGCGCCGGGGCCTCGCCGGGACGCCGGACGCCGAGGAGGTCGTCCGGGCGGCACGCGAGCACCTGCGCCACGCCGCCCCGGACCCCGTCCGCTGCCTCCCGCACGCCGCGATCACGGCGGCGGCCGAATCCGTCCTGCCGACGCCGTCCGACGTCATGGTCGTCGACACCGCGTGCAGTTCGTCCCTCTACGCCATCGACCTCGGCATGCGCCGCCTGCGCTCGGGCGCCTGCGACATCGCCGTCTGCGGGGGCACCCTCGCCCTCGCTCCGCGGTCGATGGCCCTGTTCGCCGCGCTTCGCGGGTTCAGCCCCACGGGCGCCGTGCGCGCCTTCGACAGCGCCGCCGACGGGACGCTGTTCTCCGACGGCGCCGCCGTGGTCGTCCTCAAGACCCTGGAACGGGCGCGTGCGGACGGGGATCCGGTGCTCGGCGTGCTCACCGGCCTCGGCACCTCCTGCGACGGCAAGGGCAAGGCGATCTACGCGCCCAACAGCCGGGGGCAGGTGCTCGCCGTCCGGCGCGCCTACCGGGCGGGCCCGTCACCGGAGGACGTCTCGTGGATCGTCGCGCACGGCACCGGGACGCGGGCCGGCGACCAGACCGAGTTCGCCACGCTGGCGTCGGTGTTCCCGGACGACCAAGACCTCGTGATGACGTCGAACAAGTCGCTCATCGGGCACACCGGATGGCCGTCGGGCGTCCTGTCGGTGATCCACGCCGTGGAGGGGCTGCGGCGCTCGGCGATCCCCGCCCAGCGGCCCGCCGTCACCGCGCCCAGCCCGGACCTGCCGCCCCGGGTCACCGTCCCGGACGGCCAGGTGCCCTGGCCCCGTCCGGACACCGGTGTCCGGACCGTGGCCGTCAACTCCTTCGGCTTCGGCGGCACCAACGCCCATGCCGTGATCACCGACGACCACCCCGGCCTCGCGGCGGACCCGAGGCCGGCCGGGCGCGACCCGGTCGTGCTGGTCGGCTGGAACGCCGTCCTGCCCGGAGGGCCGTCCCGGCAGGACGTCTCGGCCTGGCTGGTCTCGGGCGCGGGCGAGACGCCGGCGGCGTTCGCGACGGTGCCTCCGGTGCCGTTGCGCATGCTGCGGACTCCTCCGGCGACCCATCGGACCCTCGACCCGTCCCACCGGCTCGCCCTGCTGGCGGTCGACGGGCTCCACGACGAGCTCGGCCCGTTCTGGTCGGAGCTCAAGGACACCTGCGGAGTGATCGGCGCGCACTGCGGCCTCACGTCCCACGCGGCACGGCACACCGTGCGCTGCGCGCTGGACGACCTCCGCGACAACGTGGTGGATCCGCGCACCGCGCAGCACCCGTCGCTCGCCGAATCGTTCGACCGCTTCGCCGCCGACGCGCGCGGCGCCATCGAACCGGCCACCGAGGACGCCTTCCCCGGCGGCATGCCGTCGCTGATCCCGGCGCGCGTGGCCGCCGCGCTGGACCTCCACGGCCTGGCGATGAACTGCGACACCGGCACGTGTTCCAGCCTGGACGCACTGCGGGCGGCCTGTGATCACCTGGCCTCCGGCGACCTCGACCTCGCCTTGGTGGTCTGCGTCAACGCCCACAGCGACGCGGCGTGGGCCGACCTCGTCCTGCCCGCGTTCGACGGCGTCGACGAACTGGGCGAGACGGCGGTGTGCTTCGCGCTGACGCGGCGGTCCCACGCCCTGCGCAACGACCTGCCGGTGCTCGCCACGCTCGGCGATACGACCGTCGTCGATACGGACGGCGCCCGCCCCAAGCCGCTCGAACGGCGCAGCTACATGGCGGCCGACTCGGCATTCGCCGTCCTGGCCCACGTCTTGCGGCGCGAGGACGCGACGGTGTCCTGGACGGACCCCTTCACCGGCCGCACGGCGCGCCTGGCCGTCGCCGCCTCCCCGGACACGGCCCCGCCCGCTCCCCCGGAGTCAGAGGTCGTCCATCGTTACGCCCTCGCGTACCGGTCCGTGCAGGCCGTGGCCGCCGATGAGGCGGTCGAGACGTTCCCCGACCACTGCCTCGTTCTCACCAACGGGTCGGTACCGCCCGCGACGCTCCCGCCGCACACGCTCGTGGTCTCCACGGCCGACGGTCCGGAACGTCCCGGCGTGCACACGGCCGCACCGGGCGAGGGCGTCATCGCCGGCCTGGTCGCGGCGGCGGGCTGGCGGCCCCGGCACCTGCGGATCGTCGCCGACTCCGACGCCGACGTCCTGGGCCTCCACGAACTGGCCTTCCTCGCCCTCAAGGAGTGCTTCGACGAGCTGGGCCACGGCAGCGTGGCGACGCTTCTCTACAACGCGGTCGCCCACGGGCTGCCGGTCGGCCGGGCCGGACTGTTCACCGGCTTCGGCAAGACCGTGGCCTGCGACCTTCCGGACGCCACGGTCCTCTGCGTCCTGTCCGACGCCGACACGCCGGAAGGCGGCCTGCGCCACTGGGGCGAGGAGCTCGGACGGCACTCCACCACGGGGATCGTTCTCCGTGTCGGCGCGGACCGTTTCGAGCCGCTTCCCACGCCCGCACCCGAACCGCCGGCGACGCCGTCCCCGCCGCTCGACGACACGAGCGTCATCGTCGCGGCGGGCGGGTCCCGCGGCATCACGGCGGCGCTCCTGGACGATCTGGCGCACGCCGCCCGGCCGAAGATATGGATCCTCGGCCGCAGCGACATCACCGGCGCCCCGGCGTTCCCGCCCGGCACATCGCGCAGCGACCACCTCCGCGCCCGCAGACGCGACGACCCGTCCGTCTCGATCGCGGCGGCCAACCGCGAATACGACCGGCAGGTCGAACGGCAGGAGACCCTCGACGCTCTCCGGGCGCTGACCGACCAGTGCGGCGCCGACCGCGTGCGCTACCTGACGTGCGACGTCCTGGACCGGGCGGCGGTCCAGCGGTCCGTCGACCGCATCCTGGCGGAGGACCAGGTCATCGACCTCCTGCTGTTCGCGGCGGGCGTCAACCGGTCCACCGAGACGCGCCGCAAGTCGCTGGAGGAGTTCCGTCTCGTCCGGGACGTCAAGGTCCGCGGGCACGCGCACCTGCGCGACGCCCTGGGCTCTCGCCATCCGCGCACATGGATCAACATGGGCTCGGTCTCCGCGTTCACCGGCCAGCCCGGGAACTCCGACTACACCTCCGCCAACGACTACCTGGCGACCGCCGCCGTTCAGGCGGACGCGGAGGGATTCGACCACCGCACCATCGCCTGGCCCATCTGGAAGGAGACCGGGCTCGCCTCCGGCGCGGTCATGCGCGAGCAACTGGCCCGGCAGGGCTATACCGCGATCACGACGGCGGAGGGCGTCCGGCAGTTCCGGCACGTCCTGGCGGGCGCCCCGCGTCCGCCGTGCGTCCTGCTTCTCGGCCCGCTGGACGCGGCCATCGCCGATCGGCGTTTCCCGGGCATCATCGCGGCGGCCGACGGACAGCCCCCGACCCACCCGCTCCTGAGCGACGCCCCGTCCGGAGAAGGCGACGTCCGGTGCAGCCTCGACGTCGAGCGCCACTCCTACCTCGACGACCATCTGGTCGACGGCAGGCCGACCGTTCCGGGCGCCTTCCTCGTCGAGATGGCGGTCGAGGCCGCCTCGGCGGCGTGCCCGGGACGGCTCCCCGTCCGCGTTCTCGACGGGACCTTCGAGCGTTTCCTCAAAGCGCACCCGCGCACCGGCACCGTCGATTTCCGGATCAGCACCGAGATCGAACGCTCCGACGACTCCGAGACCCACGTCGCCGTCACCTTCCACAGCGACCTCCGCAGCCCGAAAGGCAGGCTCCCGAGCCGTCGCCACGCGCGCTGCACGGTGGTCCTCGCCGATTCCGCACCGGACGCGCCACGGCATCCGATCGTCGTCCCGCCCGACGCCGTGCCGCTGCCCGACCCGTACCACCTGCCGAACGGCTCGATCGTCCTGCGCGGAGCCTTCGTCACCACCACGGCCACCGCCGTGCACGACGGCACGGCCTACGGCGGCTTCGCCCCGCCCGACCACGTCCACCGGCCGCCCTTCACCGCATTCCGCACACCGGCGCTCCTCCTCGACGCGCTCGCCCGGATCAGCGTCCTGCTGGACGGCACGGAGACCTCCCTCCCGGTCCACGCGCTCAAGTCCTTCCGGGAGATCACCTTCCACCGGACGGGCAGCGATCGCGACATCGCCGATCGGGCTCGGGCCGTCCTGCTGAGCGCCGTGCGGGAAGGCCCGCACGGCCGGTCGTGCGTCGCCGCCGACGACGCAGGGGAGGTCCTCCTCACCATCCGCGGTCTCGAAGGCCATCCGAAGGGCGTGGCCGATCCCCGTGAGCGTCGCGGAGAGAACGGCGGACCGAACCCGGGCCCGGATCGTTCTTGACATAACTTGTCACGTCTGCCAGAAACGAGACAGCATCCGATTCGGGAGCGTTGCCATGACGCTGTCACGTCCCCCCGCCCGCGGACCGAACGGCGCTTTGCGGAGACTGCTCGCCGAGGTCGGTTGGACCGAGGAGCGGCTGGCGTCCAACGTCAGCGAACTGGCCGCCGCGACCGGCGTCCCGCTGCGTCTCGACCCCGGGGCCGTGGCACGCTGGCTGGCGGGCGGGTCCCCGGCGCAGCCGGTCCCGTCCCTGGTCGCCGAGGCGCTGTCGCGCGGACTGGGCCGACCGGTCACGGTCGCCGCGACGGGCCTCGACCCCGGGAGCGGGGAACGGGCCGCGCCCGCCGACGTCCCGGCACGGGACCCGGTGACCGTCGGCGACGCCCGGCCGGGAGACCCGGCGGACGGCCCCCGCGGCCCGGTCGCGCCGCCGACGCCGCAGCGCACCGCCCGCGCGCATCCGCGCACACCCGCGCCGGACGCCGAGGCGATGGTGCGCGCCTTCTCCGCCATCGACGACGGCTTCGGCGGCGGCCATTCCCGGGGCGCGCTGGTCGCCTACCTCGCCCGTGACCTCGGCCCCCGGCTCGCCGACATCGGCGCCGGACGGGCGTCGCGCAGCGGGCTCTGGTCGGCCGCGACACAGCTCACCTACCGCTGCGGGTTCATGTGCTTCGACGAGAACCTCCACGATCTCGCGCGGCGCTACTACCGGGTCGCGCTGGACCTGGCGTCCGCGACCGGCGACTCCGGCGCCCGCGCGGTCATCCTGCGCACGATGTCGAACCAGGCCCGGCTCCTCGGCCACCGCCGGTACGCGGTCCATCTCGCCGAGGCCGCCATGGTGACCGGCGGACGATCGGTCTCCCCGGCCCGCAGCGCCTTCCTGCTCGGCCAGGTCGCCGTCGCGGCGGCCGGCGCCGGCGACCGGACCAACGCGGTGTCGTCCCTGAGCGCCGCGGAACGCCAGTTGAGCCGCGCCACGTCGCGGTCGACCGCCGACGACGCGGCGGACACGGCGGGCACCGCGATGGGCGGCTACCACCCCGCCGCGCTGTGGCATCAGCAGGCCGCCGTCCGGGCTCTGCTGGGCGACCGGGCGGGCGCCATCACGGCGCTCACCGTCTCCCTCACCCACCGTCCGGCCGAGGAACGGCGATCCCGCACGATCACACGGGCGCGTCTCGCGGAACTCCAGCTCTCCCACGGCGAGGTCGACCAGGCGGTCACGACCTGGCACGCGTTCCTGGACGACTACCGCCACCTGCGCTCGGGCCGCGCCACCACCGCCCTGCGCACCCTGCGCTCCCGGCTCGCCCCGCACGCGGCCGACCGGAACGTCGCGGGCCTGTTGACGCGCGCCGTCGCCGAATCCCGGCCGCGCACGCGCTGACCGTGCGCGCTCCGGCGATCAGACGAGCGAGTCGGGACGTTCCGCGACGGTGCCGCCCGTTCCGCGATCGCCCGCCGGAGCGTCCTCGATCGGCCCGGCGGCCCTGACGGGAAGAGGCGTGGTGTCGACGGTGCGCCGTCTGCACGTCAGCGGCCCGAGCCCGGCCAGCGCCGCGACGACCTGCTCCCGCAGCCCGGCCGGGGCCGACTGGGTGACGACGAGCCCGATCGCGGTGGCGCCGGCCAGCGGCTCGGCCTCCAAGTCCGCCAGGCGGGTCACGACCCGCACCGCCGGGAAGCCCGCCGGGGGGCGCGTCGCCGCCGAGCGGAGCGCGACCTGTGCGTCCGGGTCACGCTCGTCGGCGGCCAGGACGAAGGTCAGCTCGCTGCCCGACGACACCGAGGCGATCGTCTGCGCCCGGTCGGACGCGGCGTCGCACAGCACGTCGAAGTGGTGCCCGGCGAGCTGCGGGACGTGGTCGCGCAGTGCCGTGACGATCGGCAACGCGTCCTCGACGGCCATGCCGGGGTCGATCACGAAGGACACGGCGTCCTGCGTCCGGGCCACCGCCGCCGGGACGTCCGCCACGCCGTGGACGACCTCGGCGGCGGGTCCCGCGCAGGCCGTCAGGACGGGAAGCGACGCGTGGCTCCGGTCTCCGATCACCACCACGTGATCGCCCCTGGCCGCGTAGGCGGCGGCGTCGGCCTGGACGGCGGTCACCAGCGGGCACGTCCCGTCGATGACCCGCAGCGGACGCCTGGCCGCCTCCGCCCGGATCGACGGGGGGACGCCGTGCGCGGGGAACACGACCGGCGCTCCGTCGGGCACCGCGTCGAGGTCGTCGACGCAGACCACACCGGCCTGTCTCCACGCCGTCGGCCACGGCGCGCCCGTGACGGGACGGCCGACGACGAACAGCCGGCCGCCGTCCGGCCGCGTCGCCTCGCGCGCCATGCCGTCGACCATCCGCACCGCGCGTCTCCCGCCCCGGCACAGGGCGGGCATGTCGGTCACGAGCAACCGGCGGCTCCGCAGCAGCTCCGTCCACCGCCGCATCGCCGCGGTCGCCGCGGCCGAGGCGACGCCGTCGTCGCGGTGGGTCACGAGCGCGAATCCGCCGACGCCGCCGTCGCGGCCGACCCACGAGACCGAGGACATGACACCGGCGGCCGACGGCCCCGCACCGATCTCCCCGGCGCCCGGCACCGCGCGCAATTCCACGCCGTGAACATTTCCGGCGGCGCGCGACAGCGATGCGGACAGCCACTCGGCGAGCAAAGGGGCCGCGTCACAGCGGACCGGGCCGCGTTCAGGATCAATGAACCACGGCAGCACCAGGACATGCCCGATTCGGCCTTCGGGGACTCGGACCTGCCGCCGCTGCAGAGTTAGCTTCATCACGCTCCACTGAACCCGTCGACATTAACACGAGCATGGGTTGATCACATCGCGCGGCACAAAGAGCCGGGGGAAGCGGGATAACCCATTCACACCGTCGCGGACATTCCACCGTCGCGGGTTTCGAGCGGGGGCGAAGATCAGATCCGTGCGCGGCCCGCCCCAGTTCACCACGCCGGAATTCGGACGCCCCGCCGAACGGCGCATAAACATGTCTCGCTTGAGCGGCATGTCTCGCCCGCGGTCGCCGACACGACGGAGGGTTAAACGAAAAGAATCAAGGTACAATCCGCCCACAGCTCTCAACGTGACGAGGCGTCGGGAGCAGGGCGACCCCCGGTGGAGCACGGAAATGGCGGATTCGCGGATCCCCGACCCCCTGCTGCGCGCCCTGCTCGACGAGGCCGGATGGAGCGGCGCCGAGCTGGCGAGGCACGCCGCCGCGGTCGCCGCCGAGCAGGGCTCCCCGCAGACCTTCGACCGCAAGACGGTGTCGTTCTGGCTGGCGGGGCGCCGCCCGCGACCGCCCGTTCCGGCGATCGTGGCCGAGGCGTTCTCCCGTGCCCTCGGCCGCCGGGTGACCGTCGCCGACACCGGCCTGGCCCGCGACGCGTCGTCGCCGCGTCCCCCGGCCGCCCGCTCGGGCACGAGCCCGCACGCCGGCCCGTCCGACCCCGCGGCGGCGTTGCTCGGCCTCGGCCGGAGTCAGCGCGGCGGGCCCACGGACGCCGCCTACCGCCTCGACCTGCTCGACGTGCCGACGTGGACCGAGGCCGCGAGCGGACGGACGGCGCCGGTCGTCCCGGCCGACCACACCGAGATCGTGACCGAGCCGCAGGTGGAGACGATCGAGCAGATGGTGCGCCTGTTCCTGGACAACGACGGCGCGTTCGGCGGCGGCTACGCGCGGGGGCCGCTCGCGGCGTACCTGACCCACGACGTGGCGCCCCTGCTGCGGGCGTCCGCGCCGCCCGCGCTGCGCCTGCGGATGCTGCGCGCCGCGACCCGGCTCGCCTATCTGTGCGCGTACATGTGCTTCGACGACGAGCAGCACGCCCTCGCCCAGCGCTACCACCGGACCGCCCTCGACCTGGCCGTCGAGGCGGCGGACCCGGCGGGCTACGCCGTCGTCCTGCGGGGGATGTCGGTCCAGGCCCGTTCGCTCGGGCACCACCACGAGGCCCTCGTCCTCGCGGAGAACGCCGCGGCCACCGGGCAGCGGAAGGCGACCCCCGCCCGGCACGCCTTCCTTCTCGGTCAGGTCGCCGTCGCCGCCGCGGCCGAGGCCGACCGCTCGACCGCGCTGTCGGCCCTCTCGGCGGCCGAACGCCTGCTGGAACGGTCGACCTCGCGGTCCACGCCCTACCAGGTCAGGCCGTCGCAGACCACGGCCGGATCCGGGGACGTCGTCGGGGGCTACCACCCGGCGGCGCTCTCCCACCAGGAGGCCGCCGTCCGGGCCGAGCTCGGCGACCTCCAGGGCGCCATCGCGGCCCTGAAGACCTCCCTGCGCCACCGCCCGTCCGACGAGCGCCGGTCCCGCGCGGTCACCACCGCCCGCCTCGCCGAACTCCAGTTGCGGACCGGGCACCTCGACCAGGCCGTCCACACCTGGGACGCGTTCCTCGACGACTATCCCCGCCTGTCGTCCGGCCGGGTGACCTCGGCGCTGCGCACCATGAAGGCGCAACTGCGCCCCCACTCCGACAACGCGGGAGCACGCCACCTCCTGGCCAGGGCCGTCGAGTTCTAGCGCCGTCCTGTACCTCTGACCCGGGCGGCATGGCCGCCGGTCGTCCCGGGTACATGATCATCGCCGTGCCGGGGGGCGCGGCGGGGGGTGGCCGCATGCCGGGACGGATCGCGCCGCGCGTGCCGCCGCGGCGGGCCGAGCGGGAGCGGCTCGGCGCGTTCGGCGGGCTGGCGGCGCTGTCGCTGGACGCGCTGAGCTCGGTCGCGTACGGGCCGGAGGCGATCGTCCTCGTGCTCGTCGCGGCGGGGACGCCCGCGCTGCGGCTGACGCTGCCGGTCGCGGGCGCGATCGCGGTGCTGCTGGCGGTGCTCGTCGTGTCGTACCGGCAGGTCATCGCCGTCCATCCGAACGGCGGCGGCTCGTACGCGGTCGCCAAGAGCGAGCTGGGCGGGCCGGTCAGCCTGCTGGCGGCGGCGAGCCTGGTCGTCGACTACGTCCTGACGGTCGCGGTGAGCCTGTCGGCGGGCGCGGCGGCGATCGTGTCGGCCTTCCCGGGGCTGTCGGGGCATCTGCTGACGCTCGCGCTCGGCGGGCTCGCGGTGCTGACGGCCGTGAACCTATGGGGCATCGCCGAGAGCGCGCGGGTGCTGATGCTGCCGATGGCCGCGTTCGTCGCGCTGATCCTCGCGGTGATCGCGACCGGGCTGGTCCGGGGGCATCCGGCGGCGGCGGTCGGCGGAGCGCCGGTCGCGCACGCGGCGGAGGCGGTCGGGTTCCTGCTCGTCCTCAAAGCGTTCTCGGCGGGCTGCTCGGCGCTGACGGGCATCGAGGCGATCGCCAACGCCGTCCCGGCGTTCCAGGAGCCCCGGGCGCGGCGGGCGCAGCGCACCGAGATGATGCTCGGCGCGCTCCTCGGGACGATGCTGCTCGGCCTCGCGCTGCTCATCACCCGCGACCACCTGGCGCCGCGCGCGGGCGTGACCGTCCTCGCGCAGCTCACGGCGGGCGCGTTCGGGACGGGCCCGCTGTACTACGCGGCGAACCTCGTCACGACGCTCGCGCTGTGCCTCGCCGCGAACACGAGCTTCGGCGGGCTGCCGGTGCTGCTCAGCCTGCTCGCCAAGGACGGGCGCTTGCCGCACCTGTTCGCGCTGCGGTCGCGGCGGCCGGTGTTCCGGTTCGGGATCGTCGCGCTCGCGGCGTGCGCGGCGGTGCTGCTCGTCGCGGTGGACGCCGAGACGTCCCGGCTCATCCCGCTGTACGCGATCGGCGTGTTCATCGGGTTCACGGTCAGCCAGACGGGGCTCGTCCGGCACTGGCGGACGCGGCGTCCCCCGCGCTGGGCGGTGCACGCCGTCCTCAACGGCACCGGGGCGGTGCTGACGGCGACGGCGGCCGTCGTGTTCCTGCTCACCAAGTTCACCGAGGGCGCGTGGGTCGTCGTGCTGATCGTCCCGCTGCTGATGCTGCTGTTCTCGCGCATCCAGGGCTATTACCACGCGGTGGAGCGGGAGCTGGCGGCCGGGGAGATCGCGCCGCCGCCGCGCGCCACCGCCGGCCTGGTGATCGTCCCGGTCGGCGGCATCGACCGGCTGACCGCGCAGGCGCTGCGGGCCGCGCTGACGCTCGGGCCCGAGGTCGTCGCGGTCGCCGTCCACGACGATCCCGAGCGCGGCGCGGCGTTCCGGGAGCGGTGGAACCGGTGGGGTCCCGGGGTGCGGCTGGAGACGCTGAGCAGCCCGGACCACACGGTCGTCCACCCGATCGTCGGCTACGTGAAGGAGCGGCGGGACCGGCAGGTCGCGGTGCTCGTCCCGGAGGTCGAGCCGCGCCGGTGGCGGTTCCGGCTGCTCCAGGACCCGCGTCCGGTGATCCTCGCGACGCTGCTGCGCGCCGAGACCGACGCGATCGTCTGCACCTACCCCTACCGGCTGACGTCGCGGTGACCGTTTCCGGCGCCGGGGCGCCGGGTAGGCGGCCGGTCCGACCTGGAGGGAGCGACGATGACGGCCGCGACGACGATCGTGATCGCGACCCGGGACCGCCGCGACCCGCTGCTCCGCACGCTCGGCGAACTGACCGCGCTGCCCGGACGTCCGCCGGTGATCGTGGTGGACAACGGCTCGCGCGACGGGTCGCCGGACGCCGTGCGGGACGCGTTCCCCGGCGTCCGCGTCGTCGGGCTGCCCCGCAACCACGGCGCGTGCGCCCGCAACGTCGGCGTCCGGCTCGCGGCGACGCCGTACGTGGCGTTCAGCGACGACGACTCGTGGTGGGAGCCGGACGCGCTCGGCGCGGCGGCCCGGCTGCTGGACGCCCATCCCCGGCTGGCCGTGCTCATCGGGCGGATCCATCTCGGGTCGGGGGACGTCGACGTCGTGTCGCGGAAGATGCGCACCGCGCCGATCGGGCGTGCGCCGGACCTGCCCGGACCGTCCGTCCTCGGCTTTCCGGCGTGCGCGGCGGTCGTGCGGCGCACGGCGTTCCTCGCGGCGGGCGGCTTCGACGACCTGCTGTTCTTCGGCGGCGAGGAGAGCCTGCTCGCGCTGGACCTGGCGGCGGGCGGCTGGGGCCTCGCGTACGCGGACGAGGTCGTCGCGCGGCACTCCCCCGCGTCCGGACGGGACGAGACCCTGCCCGAACGCTGGGCGCTGCACCGCCGCAACGACCTGCTCGTGACGTGGATGCGGCTGTCCGGACGGCGCGCGCTGTCGCGGACGTTCGGGCTCGCCGCGCAGGCCGTCGCCGACCCGGCGGCGCGCAGCGCGCTCGGCGGGCTGCTGCGCCGGCTGCCCGCCGCGCTCGCACGGCGGCGCCCGGTGCCGCCGGCCGTGGCCGGGGGCGTCCGGGCGCTGCGCGAGCTGGAGTGACGCTCAGTCCTGCCGGTTCGGGTTCTCCAGCCGGAAGAAGTTACTCGGCGAGCCGTCCTTCTTGTGCTCCTGGTAGAGGAAGTTGAGCCTGCGCTCCTCGAACGTCCGGAACCAGTCGTCCCAGGAGATCTCCTGGAGGTCCTGGCCGCCGTAGCCGGGGAAGTCCAGCAGCAGCCGGCCGGGACGCCCGTCGTACTCGCTGCCCGGGACGGTCGCCGGACGCGCCCCGCGCTCCCCGGCCCACTGGCGGATCACGGCGTGGTCGGTGGTGATCAGGCTGCGGCCCTCCCGCTCCTCGTGCTCGTCGGGGGAGGCCACCACCTGCTGGTACGCGTGCTCGCCCTGGATGTCGTGCCCCTGTGCGGACATGGTCGTCCTCCTCTCGCGGTGCTCCGGACGCCGCCCCTCCCCGGACCCGGCGCGCGGCAAACCCCGGTCAGGGCCGCGCGGTGCGCATGTCGAGGCGGCGCATCAGCCGGTCCACCAGATCGGGCGGCATCCCGGTCTCGCGGCGCGCGGCGAGGGCCTCGCGGCGGCCTGCGGCCAGGACGTCCTGCTGGATCTCGCGCATCATCCCGGCCTTGCGCATCGTCCGGCGGGCGCCGGCGAGGACCTCCTCGTCGGCCGCCTCGGGGTCGGCCTGCGCGAGGCGCTGGACGACCGCGCCGCGCAGCCGCTCGTAGACCTCGTCGGGGACGTCGTCGCGGGCGCCGGCGATCTCCTTCAGCCGGGCCAGCTCGGCGCGCAGCACCCGGGTGACCAGCTCGCGCTCCAGGCGCCGTTCGACGGCGGTGTCGGCGGTGACGCCCGTCCAGCGCACGACGAGCGGGAGCGTCGGCCCCTGGACGAGCAGCGTGAACAGCACGACCCCGAACGCCGTCACCATGATCTCCGAGCGGTACGGGAACGCGGCGCCGTGCTCGGTGGTGAGCGGCAGCGCCAGGGCCAGCGCGACGGACGCGACGCCGCGCATCCCCGCCCACCACGTGACGATCGTCTCCTGCCAGGTGTACGGCTCGTCCACGGTGTGCTCGCGGTCGCCGCGCGTGAACGCCCACCAGGTGACGAGCAGCCACGCCAGGCGCAGCAGCACGACCACGGCGACGACGGCGGCGGCGCTGCCGAGCATGCCCGTCCAGGACGTCCCGGTCGTCGCGAGGACGGTCGCCAGCTCCAGCCCGATGAGGCCGAACGCGAAGCCGCTGACGAGCAGTTCGATGACGTCCCAGACCGAGTCGCCGACGAGCCGGTAGGAGCTGTCGTCGGTCGCGGCGGCCTGCTCGGTCAGGTACAGCGCGGACACCAGCACCGCGAGGACGCCCGACGCGTCGAACGCCTCCGCCAGCCCGTACGCCGCGAACGGGACGAGCAGGCTGAACGCGACCTTCCACACGGCCTCGTCCAGCCGTTCCATCAGCCGGCTCGCCGCCCAGCCGAGGACCGTTCCCCCCGCGACCGCGACCAGCGCCGACAGCAGGAACGCGCCCACCGCGCGCCACGCCGAGAAGTGGCCCGTCACTACCGCCTCGACCGCGACGCCGTAGACGACGATCGCGGTGACGTCGTTGAACAGCCCCTCGCCCTCCAGCACCGACACCAGGCGGCGCGGCAGGCCCAGCCGGGACGCCAGCGCCGTCGCCGCGATCGGGTCCGGCGGGGCGACCAGCGCGCCGAGCGCGACCGCCGCCGCGACCGGCACCGCCACGTGCAGCGCGTGGAACGCCGCCGCCACGGCCGCCGCCGTGACCAGCACCAGCGCGACCGCCCGCGCGGTGATCGCCTGCCAGCTCGCCGCGAACTCGCGGAACGACGTGCGGCGCGCCGCCGCGTACAGCAGCGGGGGCAGGACGAGCGGCAGGATCAGCCTCGGCTCGATCCGGATGTTCGGGACGGCCGGGATCACCGCGAGCACGCAGCCGAACACCGTCATCGTCACCGCCGGGGCCACGCCGAACCGGCGGCTCAGCGGCTCGGCGAGCACGGCGCCGAGCAGCACGACGAACAGCAGGGCGAGCTGGTCCACGTGATCAACCGTAACCCGGACGGTCAGACGCGGACCGCCGTGGTCGACCCGGCGCGCTCCTTGCGGACGTGGAGCTGCGCGGGCACGCGGGCGCGCAGCTCGGCGACGTGGCTGACGACGCCGACGGCCCGGCCGCCGTCGCGCAGGCCGTCCAGGACGTCCATCACCTCGTCGAGGGTGTCCTCGTCCAGGGTGCCGAAGCCCTCGTCCACGAACAGCGTGTTGATCTCGGTGCCGCCCGCCTCGGCGGTGACGACGTCGGCGAGGCCGAGCGCGAGCGCGAGCGAGGTGATGAACGACTCGCCGCCCGACAGGGTCGCGGGGTCGCGGGTCTGGCCCGTCCAGGCGTCGGCGACGCGCAGCCCGAGGCCGCCCGCGCCCCGGCTGCGGTCGCCCGCCGCCTTCTCGACGGTGTGCGCGAGGACGTACCGGCCGGACGACATGCGGCCGAGGCGTTCGTTGGCGGCGTGGACGACCTGCTCAAGGCGTGCCGCGAGGACGTAGGCCGACAGCGACATGTCGCGGCGGTTCGCCGGGTCCTTGCCGGACGCCAGACCCGCGAGCCGCGCCGCGACGGCGTGCTCGGCGGCGGCCGGGCGCCAGGCGTGGAGCGCCGCGCTCAGGTCCACGCAGAGCTGGGCCAGCCGGGCGCCGCGCCGCCGGGCCTGGTCGGCGGCGGACGCGGCGGCGGTGCGGGCCGCGTCGGCGGCGGCGAACGCGTGCTCCAGCGCGGGCAGGTCGGGGGCGGGGCCGTCGGCGGCGGCGCGCAGTTCGGCGTTGTCGAGTTCTTCCCGGACGAACGCCTCTTCCCGGTCGAAACGCCGCTGCCGGTCGCGCAACGGGGCCTGCTGCTCGTCGGTCAGCGCCGCCGCGCGGACGTCCTCCCGGGTGCGGAAGCCTTCGTCGGCGAGGGCCGCGTCGGCGGCGGCGCGGGCGGCGGCCAGTTCGTCGCGGGCGACGGCGGCGTCGCGGGCGGCGTCGGCGGCGGCGCGCAGCGCGTCGGCCTCCCGGCGGAGGCGGTCGACACGGGCGTCCAGGGACGGGTCGTCGCCGCGCGCCCGGTCCAGTTCGGCGTGCAGGCGGTCGTGCTCGGCGGCGCGCTCGTCCGCCTGGGCGCGGCGCGTGGCGAGGGTGCGCGCGATCTCGTCGGCCTCGGCACCGGCGGCTTCGAGTTCCTTCTCCGCGGCACGCAGCGCGGTCTCGTGGACCGTCTCGTCGGCGGCGCGCTCCGCCGTCTCCGCCAGGTCGGCACGCGCCTCGGCGAAGACCGCGTCGAGGTCGGTGACGGGCGTGTCACCGACGCTCTCCATGAGCGCCGCGTGCTCGGTCGACAGTCGGCTGACCTTGTCGCGAGCCTCATCGCGCTCCCGGTCGGCGCGGGCCGTCGCTCCGCGCGACCGTTCGATCTCGTGCTCGTCGGGGATCACGGCGGTGGACACGGCGGGCGCGGGGTGTTCCTCCGAGCCGCACACCGCGCACGGCGTCCCGGCGCGCAGCTCGCCCGCGAGGACGGCGGCCATGCCGTCCAGGCGCGCCTGGAGCAGGCTCTGCGCGACGTCCTTCACGCGCTGGGCCTCGTCCACGGCGGCGCGGTGCGCGTCCTCGGCGAGGATGAGTTCCGCGGCGACCCGGTCGCGGCGGCGGGCGGCGTCGCGGCGGCGTTCGGCGTGCTCGGCGGCGTCGCGCAGGCCGGGGACGGACGCGGCGGCCCGCTGCGCCGCCGTGAGCGCCGCCCGGCGTTCCTCGACGCGGGCGGGCAGCTCGGCGAGCGCGGCGTCGGCGCGGTGCGCCCGCTCGGTCAGCGCGGCGATCTCGCGGTCGGCGCGCTCGCGCTCCCCGGCGAGTTCGTGCAGGCGGCGGACGGCGGCGCGGCGGGTCTCCAGCGCGGCCACCTCGTCGCGGCGGTCCCGTTCGGCCTTGCCGAGGACGTCGTCGGACGCGCCCGGCGGCAGCAGCACCGCGACCCGCTCCCGCGTCTCGTCCTCGCGGCGGGACGCCTGCACGGCGCGGTGGCGGCGGTCCTCGGCGGCGCGCAGCAGCGGGAGGACGCGGTCGGCGCGGGCGGCGGCGTCCAGCCGGGACGCCAGGTCGGAGCGTTCCGCCGCGCGGTCCTCCAACGCCTGCCTGCGGGCGAGGGCGGCGGCGCGGCGGGCCTGGGCGTCGGCACGGACGCGCGCGGCGTCGAGCGTCGCGCGCGTCGCGTCGAGGGCGGCGGCCGACGTCCGGGCGGCGTCCGCCGCCGCGTCGGCGGCCACCGCCAGGTCGGCGGCGAGCCCTGCGGCCCAGCCGGGCAGGACGTCCAGGTCCAGCGGAACCGCGTCGCCGGGCCGGGGCGGGGGGACCTGGCCGCGCGGGCCGAGCGGCGCGGGCGACCCGGTGGTCTCGGCGATCCGGTCGGCGACCGACAGCGCGGCGGCGCTCAGCTCGTCCGCGCGGCGGTGCGTCGCCTGGCGGCGGTCGGCGAGCCACTTCTCGACCTGGGTGAACACCTCGGCCGCGAACAGCTTCTCCAGGACCTTGCGGCGCTCCTCGGCGCCCGCCCGCAGGAACCCGGCGAACTCGCCCTGCGGCAGCAGCGCGACCTGGCAGAACTGGGCGGGGTTCATGCCGAGCAGCCGGGTGACGACCTCGCCGGCCTCGTCCAGCCGGGTGGACAGGGCCGTCCACGCGCCGCGCTCGAACTCCTCCAGGAGCACGCGCGCCTTCTCGCTCGTCGTGCCGGTGCCGCGCAGTTTCGGACGTTCCCACGCGGGCGAACGGGTGACGCGCAGCCGCCGCCCCCGGATCGTCGTCTCCAGCGACACCGCCGGGGCCGTGCCGGGGGCGGCGTGGTCGCTGCGCAGGTTCTTCGCCGCGTTCCGGACGCCGGGCACCTGGCCGTAGAGCGCGAAGCACACCGCGTCCAGGACGCTCGTCTTGCCCGCGCCCGTCCGGCCCCGGATGAGGAACAGGCCCGCGTCCGACAGCGCGTCGAAGTCGATGTCCTCGGTGCCGGAGAACGGGCCGAACGCCGTGACCCGGAGCCGGTGCAGCCTCACGCGCGGGCCTCCTTGCGGCGGACGTCGCCGAACGCCTCGTCCAGCAGCGCCCGCTCGGCCGGGTCCGCCGCGCTCCCGGTGACCTCGGCGACGAAGTCCGCGGCGAGGTCCAGGGCGGTCTTCTCGCGGTGGCGCTCGGCGAACGTCCGGACGGGACGGTCGTCGCCGCCGCGCGGTTCGTAGCCGAGGACGAGCGTGTGCGGGAACCGGCGGCGCAGCTTCTCCATCGCGCCGGACGGACGGTCGGCGTCCGTCAGCGTGATCTGGACCCAGCGGTCCTCATGGTCGGTGAACTCGTCGTTCGACAGCAGGTCGTCCAGCGTGCCGGTCAACCGCCCGAGGCGGCGCGGCACCGGGGCCTCCACGAACTCGGCGGCGACCGAGCCGTCCGCGCCGAGATCCACCAGCCACGAGCCCTTCACGTGCCGCGCCTCGGAGAACGAGTACGCCAGCGGCGACCCCGAGTAGCGGACGCGGTCCGTCATCGCCTGCCGTCCGTGCAGATGCCCGAGCGCGACATAGTCCACGCCGTCGAACACCCCGGCCGGGACGCTCGCCGCGCCGCCGACGGTGATGTCGCGCTCGCTGTCGCTGGCCTCCCCGCCCGTCACGAACGCGTGCGCGAGCACCACCGACCGCGTCCCCGGACGGGTCGCGAGGTCGGCGCGGACGCGGCGCATCGCGGCGGTGAGGGCGGCGGCGTGCCCGCGCTCGTCCAGCTCCCACGGCGCGCGGACGAGTTCCGGTTCGAGATACGGGATCCCGTAGAACGCGACGCCGTCCACCAGCACCGGGTCCCCGACCGTCGCGAAGTCGGTGCGGACGTGCACGCCCGCCGCGTCCATCAGCGCCGAACCGAACCCGAGGCGCCGCGTCGAGTCGTGGTTGCCCGCGATGACGACGACGCGGACGTCCAGCGCGGCGAGCCGGGCCAGCGTCTCGTCCGCCAGCTTCACGGCCTCGACGCCGGGCAGCGCCCGGTCGTAGACGTCGCCGGAGACGACGACGCAGTCCACCCGTTCCGCGCGCACCGTGCCGACGAGATGGTCGACGAAGGCCGCCTGCGCGGCGAGCAGGTCCTCGCGGTGGAACGAGCGGCCGAGATGCCAGTCGGACGTGTGGAGGATTCGCATGTCGGGACGACACCCTAGGGACCGCCGCCGACAGTCGCTCGGTGAAACGCCGATCGCCCCCAAAGCCGGGGAAATGTCGGATTCCCCGTACCGTGCGACCGGGCGTGAGAATCTCTCCTGATCACCGGGCGGTTCCCCTACAGTGATCACGTGAGCGACCGCCCCTACACGCTGCTGAGCTGCGCGATGTCGGCCGACGGCTACATCGACGACGCCACCCCCGAGCGGCTGCGGCTGTCCAGCGCCGCCGACTTCGACCGGGTGGACGGCGTCCGCGCCACCTGCGACGCCATCCTCGTCGGCGCCGAGACCGTCCGCCGCGACGACCCGAAGCTGCTGCTGCGCTCCCCCGCGCGGCGCGAGCGGCGCGTCGCGCGCGGCGTCCCGGGCGACCTCGTCAAGGTGACGCTGACCTCCGGCGGCGACCTGGACCCGGCGGCGCGGTTCTTCACCACCGGGGACGTCGCCAAGCTCGTCTACACGCGCACCGAGGTCGTCCCGGCGCTCGCCGAACGGCTCGGCGGCGTGGCCGAGGTGATCGACGCGGGCGACCCGGTGAGCCTGCCGCGCGTCCTCGCCGACCTGTGGACGCGCGGGATCCGGCGGCTCATGGTCGAGGGCGGCGGCGGCATCCACACCCGGTTCCTCACCGAGGACCTCGCGGACGAGCTGCAGCTCGTCGTCGCGCCGTTCTTCCTCGGCGACCCGGCCGCGCCCCGGTTCGTCCGGCCCGGCGTGTTCCCGCAGAGCCCGCGCCGGCCGATGCGGCTCGACGCCGTCACGCGCGTCGGCGACCTCGCGCTGCTGCGCTACCTGATCGGCGGTGCCCGTGGCTGAGCCGCAGGCCCCCGGCTCGACCGACGCCGACCTCGTCTGGCTGGACCTGGCCTGCGACCTCGCCGCGCTGTGCCCGCCGTCGGAGTCGGCGTTCTCGGTCGGCGCGGTGATCGTCGCGGCGGACGGGACGCGGATCGCGCGCGGCCACTCCCGCGAGGACGACCCGAAGGACCACGCCGAGGAGTCCGCGCTGCGCCGCGTCCCGGCCGGGACCGACCTCGGCGGCGCGACGCTCTACAGCAGCCTGGAACCGTGCGGGCGCCGCGCGTCGCGTCCCCGGCCGTGCGCGGAGCTGGTCCTGGACGCCGGGATCCGCCGCGTCGTGTTCGCCTGGAGCGAGCCGGACGTCTTCGTCCCCGCGACCGGCGCCGACCGGCTCCGCGCGGCGGGCGTCGAGGTCGTGGAGATGCCCGTCCTCGCGTCCCGGGCCAAGGAGCCCAACGGGCACCTGCTCGGCTGACCGGTTCAACCGATCGAGACGACGATCCAGCCCCGGCGGGCGCGGCAGGCGGCGAGGACGTCCGGGTCGGGACGCCCGGTGACCAGGAGCCGGACGTCCCCGACCGGGATCTCGGCGTGGCCGAAGGCCAGCGCCCGCAGTTTGGCGGGGGTGACCACCGCCGTCGTCGCCCGGTGCCGGCCGATCGCGGCCAGCAGCTCGGGCAGACCCGGCTCGGGCACGGCGACGAGCGTCGCGCCGTGCAGCAGGCACAGGTCGACCAGGCCCGTCCAGGCGGGGGTGGAGCAGTCCCCCGGGTGGCAGGCCAGAACGTCATCCACGCCGAGCCCGGCCGTGCCGCCGAGGCGGTACAGGTCGGCCAGTCGCTCGGCGTGGGTGATCCCCTCCGGTGGATCGCAGAGGCGCAGCGCGAGGTCGCGCAGCGGGTCGGCGGGCGCGATCGGGCCCGGCCCGGGGTCGGGGGCGACGGGCGGCGCGCCCGCCTCGACCAGCCGCGCGAACGGCGTCGCGCCCGGGACGTTCCCGAACGCGAACACCTGCCGGACGTAGGACCGCTCGGTCGCGGCCAGGGCCTCGGCGGCGGTCGCGGCGCCGGTCAGCAGGAACCGGGCGCCGCACTCGGTCATCATCGCGGCGAGTTCGGGGACCTCGGCGGTCGCGGGCAGCGGCGCGGGCACGGCGCCCGCGGCGGCCACCGCGTGGACGGCGAGCGCGTGGTCGCAGACGCCGGTGACGTGGATCGCGGCGACGTCCCCGGTGCGGACGCCGAGCCGGCGCAGGCCGGTCGCGGCGGCGGGCACCGAGGCCGCGAACCGGCCGTAGTCCAGTTCACGGTGCGGGTCGACCAGGGCGGGACGTCCCGAGCCGCGCTCGGCGTGCTCCCGGGCCGCCGCCAGCACCGCCTGGGTCACCGTCGTCTCGGATACGGCCGCGTGGCCGAAGTGTCCGTCGAACATGCGCCGAACGTACGCGCGGCGGCGTCGCCACCACATCCGCAGAAGTGTGTAAGGGGGTGTGTAGCTCAGCGGTGTCACGATCCGAGTCCCGCCCGTTCCAGGAGGGCGCGGCGGCGGACGCGTCCGCCGGGGCCGCGCGGGATGGCGTCCACGACGTGCACGGCGGCCACGCCCCGGCTCGGCGGGACGTGCGCGTTGACGTAGGCGAGCAGGTCGGCCGCGGGGACCGGCTCGGCGAGGACGGCGAACGCGTGCGGGACGAGCCCGAGGTCCAGGTCGGGGGCGGGCGCGACGGCCGCGTCCCGTACGGCGGGGTGCGCGGCGAGGACGGCGTCGGGTTCGGGCTGCGGCTCGGGCCGGGGCCCGCCGATGCGGCCGAGGACGAACACGCGTCCGTGCTCGTCGGCGAACGCCGAGTCCCCGGCGGGCAGCCAGCGCGACGCGTCGCCCGCCGCCGGGACCCGCACGCACAGCTCGCCCGGCTGGTAGGCGGACTGGTCGTCGCCGGTGGCCGGGTCCACGACGCGCCAGGACACGCCGGGCAGCCCGCGCCCGACCGAGTCGGCGGTGCACTCCTCGGCGGCGCGCAGGTTGAGGTGGGTGAGGCCGCCCGCCTCGGCGAGCCCGTACGCCTGCCGGACGGGGCAGCCGAGCCGCTGGGCGAGGGCGCGGGCCGTCCGCGCGTCGAGCGGCCCGGCGGTGACGACGATCGCGCGCAGCCGCAGCCGGTACCGCGAGACGGCCCGGTCGTAGGCGAGCATCGTGGCGCGTCCGGGATCGAGGAGCGCGACGGTGACGTCGTGGTCCTGGAGGGCGCGCAGCAGGTCGTGGTGGCCGCCGCCGGGCAGCGCGACGACGGTCGCGCCGAGCCGCAGCGCCGGGTTCAGCAGCCCGTTGAGCGCGAGGACGTCGGCGAACGGCACCGCCGACAGGACGGTGTCGGCCGCGCCGATCATGCCCGCGTCCGCGACGCGCAGCAGCCCGGCGACGACCTCGGCGTGGGTGAGCGGGACCGGGCGCGGCGGGCCGCCGTCGCCGCGCGTGCAGACGAGCAGCGCGGTGTCGCGCGCGGCGTCCACGTCGACGCCCGGGGCGGGGCCGCCGGTGAGCAGCGCCGCGAACGGCTCGGTGCCGGGCACCGCGCCGAAGCAGAACACCCGGCGCAGGCCGGGGACGGTGCGCGCGGCGGCGCGGACCTGCTCCAGCGGCGCGCCGGGCCAGGTCACGAGCGCCTGCGCGCCGGCGGCGTTGAGCAGCCGGGACAGTTCGGTGGACGTCGCGGTGACGCGGACCGGGAACGGCACCGCGCCGGCCGCCGCGACGGCGTGCAGCGCGAGCGCGAACTCGGGCCCGTCGGGGAGGTGGAGCGCGACGACCGTCCCGGGGCCGACGCCCTCCCGGGCCAGTCCGGCCGCGGCCGACCCGACGGCGGCGGCCAGTTCGGCGTGGGTCGGGCCGTGGCCGGTCACGGCGTCCAGGACGGCCGTCCGCGCGCCCCGGACCCGGTCGTCCGCGGCGCCGAACACGGCCCGCGCCATCGTCATGGTCATGGTCATCAGGGCGCCCCCGCCCGCACCGAGGGAGATCATGGGGCGACCGTAGGCGCGCATCCGCACGATGCGCATGCTCCAGAGTGCGCAACCGGTTGCGTATTCGGAGCCGGGTGCCGTGTGTACGCATATCCGGCGGGTTAGCTGCGGGTTTCCTCGGAGATATGGTCCACTGCCCAAGCGGCCACCTGGGCGCGGGACGTGAAGCCCAGCTTGCCGAGAATGTTGGTGACGTGCCGCGCGACGGTCGCCGGACTGATCACGAGTTCGCCCGCGATGCCCCGGTTGCTGAGGCCGCGCGCGACGAGCCGGGCGATCTCCCGTTCCCGGGCCGTCAGCGTGCTGGCGGGGGTCGCGGCCCCGGCGGGCGCGTCGCGCGGGGCGTCGGGGACGGCGTCGCCGGGGCCCGCGAGCGCCCGCGCGATCGCCTCCTCCGGCGTCGTCACCCGGCCCTGGCCCCAGAGCTGCGCGACGACCGGCTCGCCGAGCCGCCGCCGGATCGGCTCCAGCAGCCCCTCGACGCGCGCCCCGCCGCCGGGACGCGGGTCCGGCGCGGCGGCCTCCTGGAGCGCCGCGCCCGCCCCGGCCAGCAGCACCGCGCTCCGCTCGTCGCCTTCGCGGGCCGTCAGCTCGGCGAACGCGATGAGCGAGCGCGCCACGTCCGGGCGGATGCCCGCCGACCGGCTCAGCTCCAGGCTCTCCCCGAGCGCCGCGCGCGCGGCGGCGGTGTCGCCGCGCGCCAGCGCGACCCGGCCGAGCCCGGCCAGGGCGCGGGCGCGTTCGGGCCGCGCGCCGACCGCGACCAGCGCGGGCAGCGCGGCGCCGTAGCAGGACCCGGCGGCGGCCAGGTCCCCGCGCAGCGTCGCGACGCGGCCGAGGCCGATCAGCGCGTGCGCCGCGCCCCAGAGCTGCCCGATCTCCCGCATCCCGGTCAGGCCCTGTTCGAGCAGGTCGCGGGCGTCGCGCAGCCGGCCCTCCCGGATCCGCAGCCGGCCCCGGACGATCCGCCCGTAGGCGCGGTTCCACTCCTGGCACTCGCCGCGCGCGACGGCGTCGGCCTCGTCCAGCCGGACGGTCGCCTCCGCGAACCGGCCCGCGACGATGTCGGTCTCGGCGAGGGTGTTGAGCGCGACGGCCGTCATGAAGTCGTCGCCCGCCTTGCGGCACGGCTCCAGGGCGCGTCCGGCGAACTCGGCGGCGGTGCGGTAGTCGCGGGCGCCGACGGCGAGCTGCGCGCGGCCCGCGAGCCCCGGGCCGTGGACGAACGCGGGCGCGTCCAGGGCGCCGACGAGGAACCGGTCGGTCATCTCGATCCACTCGCCGAGCCGTCCCCGGACGATCCAGAACGTGCGCAGCGCGGTGCAGAGCCGCAGTCCCTCCTCGTACTCGTGCCGGTCCAGCGACCAGGACAGCACCGCCCGGACGTTCTCCATCTCCGCGTCGTAGCGCTGGAACAGCGCGACGCGCTCCTCCCACGTCGCGGGGATCTCGGCGAGCGCGATCTCGGCGTGGCGCTCGGCGTCCTCCAAGAGGGCGTCGCGGTGCCGGGTGCGGACCTCGGCGTCCTCGCCCGCCGCGACGAGCCGTTCGGCGGCGTACTGGCGGATGCTGTCGGGCAGCCGGAACCGGGTCTCGCCCGCGACCTCGTCGGCGACGACGGCGAGGGACTTGTCCGACAGGGCGGTGAGCAGGTCGAGCGGGTCGTGCCCGTCCAGGCCGGTGAGCGCGGGCGGGTCGTCGCGGCACACCTGCTCGACGCGGGTGAGCGTCCAGCCCGCGAACACCGACAGGCGGCGCAGCAGGACGCGTTCGGCGTCGCCGAGCAGTTCGTAGCTCCAGTCGATCGCGGCGCGCAGCGTCCGCTGGCGGGGCGGGGCGGTCCGGTCGCCCGCGCTGAGCAGCCGGAACCGGTCGGTGAGGCGGTCGGCGATCTGCTCGGCCGACAGCACCCGCACCCGCGCGGCGGCCAGTTCGAGGGCGAGCGGGACGCCGTCCAGCGCGCGGCTGACCGCGGCGACCGCGCCGGTCACGGTGAAGTCGGGCCGGACGGCCCGCGCCCGCTCCACGAACAGCCGCTCGGCCTCCGCCGGTTCCAGCGGCGGGACGCGCCACACCGTCTCGGCGGCCATCCGCAGCGGCTCCCGGCTCGTCGCGAGGATCCGCAGCCCCGGGCAGCGGTTCAGCAGCACCCCGGCCAGCTCTGCGCAGTCGTCCACGAGGTGTTCGCAGTTGTCCAGGACGAGCAGGACGCCGCGCGTCCCGATCGTGTCGGCGATGACCCCGGCGGGGGCGCGGTGGTCCTCCTCGGCGATCTCCAGCGCGGCGGCGACGCGGCGGCCGACCGTGCCGGGCGGGCCGTCGGCGGGCGCGTCGGACAGGTCCACGAACCACGTCCCGCCGGGATGATCGGCGCGCAGCGACCGCGCGACGCGCACCGCGAGCCGCGTCTTGCCGATCCCGCCGGGGCCGCACAGCGTGACGACGCGCAGCGACCCGAGCAGGTCGCGCAAATCGGCGACGTCCCGGTCGCGACCGACGAACACGTCGGTCTCGGCCGGGAGGCTGCTCCCGCCAGGAGGTTTCTGCGTCGTCATACGCCCAGTTTCCGCGGCCCGTGCGTGCCCACCGCCGAGTCTTTCACCGCGCGCGGGTGATCGTCTCCCGATTCGGCGGGCCGGTCGCGGATTCCGCGCCGGGCCGGCGGGGCGGGACGGGCGGAACACGCCCGCTCAGGCGGCGATTCCCGTTCTGTCGGCGGGTGCGTCCGCGCCCGGTCGCGGCGGCCGGGAGCGGCCGACGGCGGCGCGCCCGGAATGAGCCGCGGCCCGGGACGGCCGGACGTTAGGTTCTAAGCGTGCGCGTCTTCCTCACCGGTGCTTCCGGTTTCGTCGGGTCCCATGCCGTGCGGGCGCTGGTGGAGGCCGGGCACCGGCCGCGCGCCCTCGTCCGCGATCCCGCCAAGGCCGTCCGGGTGCTCGGCGCGCTCGGCATCGCCGCCAAGGACATCGAGCTGGTGCGCGGCGACATGCTGGACGCGGCGACGGTGGCCGCCGCGCTGGAGGGCTGCGACGCGGCGATCCACGCCGCCGCCGCGCTCGGCGTGACGGGCCGCCCGGCCGATCTCGACGCCGTCAACGTCACCGGCACGAAGAACGTGGTCGGCGGCGCGGTCGCGGCGGGCCTGTCGCCGGTCGTGCACGTGTCGACGGTCGCGGTGTTCCTCCCGACGTCCGCGCCGGTCATCACCGCCGAGTCGCCGCTCGCCGGGGGCCGCACCGGGTACGGACGGTCCAAGCTCGCCGCCGAGCGCTACGTGCGCGGCCTCCAGGACGCGGGCGCCCCCGTCACGATCGTGTACCCCGGCGGGGTGTGCGGCCCGGACCAGCCGGCCCCGGACGCGCTGATGGAAGGGCTCGCCGCCGCGCTGCGGTTCGCGTGGCCGCTGACGGCGGGCGGGGTGTCGGTGCTGGACGTCCGCGACCTCGCCGCCGCGCTGGCCCGGACGGTCACCGGCGGCAAGACCGGCGAGCGGTGGCTGCTCGGCGGGCACTACCTGACGTGGCCGGAGCTGGCGGCGCTGTGCGACGCGGCGACCGGCGTGCGGTCGGTGAAGATCCCGCTGCCGGGGGCGGTGGTGACGGGCGCGGGCGCGGCGCTGGACGCGGTCCGGCGCGTCCGGCCGGTGCCCTATCCGCTGACGCGCGACGCCGCCGAGTTCATGGCGCGGCTCGTCCCGACCGACGACCGGCCCGCGCTGGACGCGCTCGGGCTGGAGCTGCGCCCGGTGCGCGAGACCGTCACCGACGCGCTGCGGTTCCTCGCCGCGTCCGGCCGTCTGGACGCGCGGCGCGCGGGACGGCTCGGCGGCGCGCGGCGGCCCTCGCTCGTGCAGCGCGGGCTCGGCCCCGCCGTCCGGCGGATGGCGGCGGCGCCGTGGTTCCGCAAGGTCGGGCCGAAGGTCGTCCCCCCGGCGGACCGGGCGCTGAACCGGCTCACCGGCGGACGGTTCCTGCTGTCGCAGGCGATGGTCCCGAGCCTGCTGCTCACGACGCGCGGCGCCGTGACCGGGCGGCCCCGGCGCACCCCGCTGGCCTGCCTGCCCGACGGCGACGGCTGGCTCGTCGTCGGCTCCAACTTCGGGCGCGCCGCGCATCCGGCGTGGACGGGGAACCTGCTGCGCCACCCGTCGGCCCTCGTGACCTGGCGGGGGCGGACCGTTCCCGTCACCGCGCGGCTGCTGGACGGCCCCGAACGCGCGGCGGCGTGGCCCCGGCTGGTCGCGGTGTGGCCCGTCTACGACCGGTACGTCGAGTCGTCCGGGCGGACGCTGCGCGTGTTCCGGCTCAGCCCCGTCCGTCAGGTGCGTCCGCGCAAGGTCCGCGACAGCCGGCGGCCGAGCGCGAGGTAGGCGAGCAGGACGCCGCAGGTGTTGAGGATGATGTCGTCCACGTCGAAGGCCCGTCCCGCCACCGCGAGGCCCTGCGCGCACTCGATGACGAACGACACGAGCGCGCCGAGGAACACGAGCCGCAGCGGGCCGCGCAGCCGCACCGACGCGATCGGCGCCAGCACGCCGAGCGGCGCGAGGAGCAGCAGGTTCCCGCCGATCTGGAGCGCCGCGTCCTTGAACGGACGGTCCCAGTAGAAGCGCAGTGAATGGCCGGGGTCGGTGTTGCCGCCCGCCTGGCCGTGGTCGGCGACCGGCGTGAGCGTCAGCCGGTACGCCGCGTAGGAGAAGGCCGCCAGCCCCGCGATCGCGATCAGCACCGCGGCGACGCGCAATGCCCGCACGTACCACCGGACCGGCTCGCGGGGTTTGGCCGGCTGCTGGAGTTCGATGGTTCCCGACACGCACGCCTTGTCCCCCGTCCCGCGCGGTTCATTCCACACGGGACGGGGGACTGCGGCGGATCAGGCGGCGACGGCCGTCGTGGCCGGCTCCAGCGCCAGGTCCAGCACCTCGCGGACGTCGCTGACGGTGAAGACCGTCAGGTTCTCCAGCACCTCGGCCGGGACGTCCTCCAGGTCCGGCTCGTTGCGCTTGGGCACGATCGCGGTCGTGATCCCGAGCCGGGACGCGGCCAGCAGCTTCTGCTTCAGCCCCCCGATCGGCAGCACCCGCCCGGTCAGCGACACCTCACCGGTCATCGCCACGTCCGCGCGGACCGGACGGCCCGACAGCAGTGACGCGAGGGCCGTCGTCATCGTGATGCCCGCGCTCGGCCCGTCCTTCGGGATCGCGCCCGCCGGGACGTGGACGTGGACGCCGCGGTCCTTCAGGTCCCCGACCGGCAGCTCCAGCTCCGCGCCCCGCGACCGCAGGTAGCTCAGCGCGATCTGCGCCGACTCCTTCATGACGTCGCCGAGCTGGCCGGTGAGCGTGACGCCCGTCCCGCCGGTCTCGGGGTCGGCCAGCGACGCCTCGATGAAGAGGACGTCGCCGCCCGCGCCCGTCACGGCGAGGCCGGTCGCGACGCCGGGCACCGCCGTGCGGCGCTCGGTGCGGCTCAGCTCCGCCTCCGGCGTGAACCGGGGACGGCCCAGGTAGTCCTTCAGGTCCCCGGCGTCCACCGTCACCGGCAGCGCCGCCTTCTCCAGCGCGACGTTCGCGGCGACCTTGCGCAGCACCCGCGCGACCGCCCGGTCCAGCGACCGGACGCCCGCCTCCCGCGTGTACTCCGCGGCCAGCAGCCGCAGCGCCGCGTCGGTGACCGTCACCTCGGCCGGGTCCAGCCCGGACTTCTCCAGCTCCCGGGGCAGCAGGTGGTCGCGGGCGATCGTGACCTTCTCGTCCTCGGTGTAGCCGTCGAGCTGGACCAGCTCCATGCGGTCCAGCAGCGGGCCGGGGATCTGCTCGACGACGTTGGCGGTGGCCACGAACAGCACGTCGCTCAGGTCCAGCTCGACCTCCAGGTAGTGGTCCCGGAAGGTGTGGTTCTGCTCGGGGTCCAGGACCTCCAGCAGCGCGGCGGTCGGGTCGCCCCGGTAGTCGGCGCCGACCTTGTCGATCTCGTCCAGCAGCACGACCGGGTTCATCGTCCCCGCCTCGCGGATCGCCCGGACGATCCGGCCCGGCAGCGCGCCGACGTAGGTGCGCCGGTGGCCGCGGATCTCGGCCTCGTCGCGGACGCCGCCGAGCGCCACCCGGACGAACTCGCGTCCCATCGCGCGGGCGATCGACTCGCCGAGCGAGGTCTTGCCGACCCCGGGCGGGCCGCCGAGCGCCAGCACCGCGCCGCTGCGCCGGCCGCCGACGACGCCGAGGCCCCGGTCCGCGCGGCGCTTGCGCACGGCCAGGTACTCGATGATGCGCTCCTTGACGTCCTCCAGGCCGGTGTGGTCGGCGTCCAGGACGGCGCGGGCGCCCGCGATGTCGTAGGCGTCCTCGGTGCGCTCGTTCCACGGCAGGTCCAGGACGGTGTCCAGCCAGGTGCGGATCCAGCCGCCCTCGGGCGAGGCGTCCGACGACCGCTCCAGCTTGTCGACCTCCTTGAGCGCGGCCTCGCGCACCTTCTCGGGCAGGTCGGCGGCCTCGATGCGGGCGCGGTAGTCGTCCTCCTCGTCGGCCGGGTCGCCCTTCAGCTCGGCCAGTTCCTTGCGGATGGCCTCCTGCTGCTGGCGGAGCAGGAACTCGCGCTGGGTCTTCTCCATGCCCTCCTGGACGTCCTTGCGGATCGTCTCGGCGACGTCCAGCTCCGCGAGGTGGTCGCGGACCCAGCCGATCGCGAGGGTCAGGCGCTCGTCGGTGTCGGGGGTCTCCAGCAGCTCGGTCTTCTGCTCGTCGGTCAGGTAGGGGGCGTATCCGGCGTTGTCCACCAGGGTGGACGGGTCGTCGATCTGCTGCACGACGTCCACGACCTGCCATGCGCCGCGCTTCTGCAGGACGGCGCTCACCAGGCCCTTGTACTCCTTGGCCAGCTCGTGCGTGCGTCCGGTGGGCGCCGGGACCGGGATCTCGGTGCCCTCGACCCACAGCGCCGCGCCGGGACCGGTCGTCCCGGTGCCGATGCGGACGCGGGCGACGCCGCGCACGACCGCGCCGGGCTCGCCGCCGGGCAGCCGGCCCTCCTGCTCCACGACGGCCAGCGTGCCGACGGCGGTGTACTGCCCGCCGCGGCGCGGGACGAGCAGCACCCGCGGCTTGGCGGCCGACCGGATGCCGGGCCCGCGCGTCTGGGCGACGGCCCGCGCCGCCTCGATGGCCGCGCGCACCTCGGTGCCGTCGGACAGGTCCAGGGGGACGACCATGCCCGGCAGAACGGCCCCGTCGTCCAGGGGCAGCACCGGCAGCGTCAGGGTCTCGCTCATGCTCAGCTCCGTTCCTTCGTCCGGATGACCCCGCCCCAGAGGGTTGAGTCATACACACTCAAGAAAACGTAGCCGAGTTTTGTTTCCTCCCCGCGTTCGCTCTCAGCGATCAAGCGGCGCGGGCCGTACCCCGGGGAACACCCGGGGCACGGCGTCGCTTCCCCAGTAGCTCAGCCCTAGTCGCTCAGCTCGTGCTCGCCGAACAGCGGCGCGTACCCGGACGGGAGCTGGCTCAGCACGCGGTTCAGCTCGCCGCCCGACACCGTCGCCGCGACCGTGGACAGGACGACGCTCGCGTCCATCTGCGCCGACGTGCCCGCCGCGTGCGTGCGCTCGGCCACCCGGCGGCAGAACTCGTCCACGCCGAACGACCCGGGCAGGTCGGGGGCGTCGGCGAGCAGGACGTCGTCCAGCGGCTCGGGGAGCTGGGCCGCCAGGTGCGCGGCGCCCTCGGGCGTCATCCGGCTGCGCAGCACCTCCAGCACCGAGACCGCGACGTGCTCGGCCTCCCGCCGGTCGGTGTACTCCCCGTTCTCCCGCACCGTCTTGATGAACTGGCCGTACTTCATGGATCACCCTCCTATCCGGAGAGCCTCCGCTACCCGGCGCGCCGCCCGGCGAACCCCGCCGCCGGTTCTTTACGCGCGTGAGGGATTCTGGACGGAACGTCCGGCGGAAAGACCACCGATGACCGCCGGAGACGAGGAGGCGTGATGGCGCTCCACCGCGTGGCGACCGAGACGACCGACGACGTGTTCACCGCGCCGCTGGCCGAGCGGCCCCTGCCGAAGACCCGCATCCCCGACGGCCCGACCGATCCGAAGGTCGTCTACGACCTGCTGCGCGCCGAACTGCTGCTGGACGGCAACTCCGCGCAGAACCTCGCCACCTTCTGCACCACGTACAACGGCGACGAGGTCAAGCGGCTCATGGCCGACGCGCTGGACAAGAACATGGTCGACAAGGACGAGTACCCGCAGACCGCCGAGATCGAGCGGCGCTGCGTCCGGATCCTCGCCGACCTGTGGAACGCGCCCGGCGGCCCGGACACGATGGGCTGCTCCACGACCGGGTCCAGCGAGGCGGCGATGCTCGGCGGGCTCGCGCTGAAGTGGCGGTGGCGCAAGGCGCGGGAGGCGGCGGGCAGGCCCGCCGGCACGCCGAACCTCGTCTGCGGGCCGGTGCAGGTGTGCTGGGAGAAGTTCGCGCGGTACTTCGACGTGGAACTGCGGCAGATCCCGCTGGAGCCGGGCGCGACGGGCATCCGTCCGCACCAGCTCGCGCAGTACGTGGACGAGAACACGATCGGCGTCGTCGCGATCCTCGGCGTCACGTTCACCTGCGACTACGAGCCCGTCGCCGAGATCGCCGGGGCGCTGGACGCGATCCAGGCCGACACCGGGCTGGACGTCCCGATCCACGTGGACGCGGCGAGCGGCGGGTTCGTGGCGCCGTTCGTCCGGCCCGACCTCGTGTGGGACTTCCGGCTGGAGCGGGTCGCGTCGATCAACGCGTCCGGGCACAAGTACGGGCTCGCGCCGCTCACCTGCGGCTGGGCGGTCTGGCGGTCGGCGGACCTGCTGCCGGAGGAACTGATCTTCCACGTGGACTACCTGGGCGGCGAGATGCCCACGTTCGCGCTGAACTTCTCCCGGCCCGGCGGCGAGGTCATCGCGCAGTACTTCAACCTGCTGCGCCTCGGCCGCGAGGGGTACCGGCGCGTCCAGCAGAGCTGCATGGACACCGCGCAGTACCTCGCCGGGCGGCTGCGCGACATGAAGGTGTTCGAGCTGCTGTACGACGGGTCGTCCGCACTGCCCGCCGTCTGCTACACGCTGGACGGCGACCCCGGGTACACGCTCTACGACATCACCGAGCAGCTCCGGACGCGGGGCTGGCAGGTGCCGTCGTATCCGCTGCCCGCCGGACGCAGTTCGACGGTCGTGCAGCGGGTGCTGATCCGGCACGGCATCAGCCGGGACGAGATCTCGCTGCTCGCCGACGACATCGAGGCCGTCCTGTCGAAACTGCGCGCGGGCGGCGGACGGGGCGGGCCGCAGGAGCCGTCCTTCCACCACTGACGGTCAGCCCGCGACCGCCAGGTCGGCCGGCGGCCCGAGCGCGGCCCGGTCCCGCTCGGGCCGGACCAGCGCCGCCGCCAGCAGCCCGCCCGCGACCAGCAGGACGGCGGCCAGGTCGAACGCGTGCCCGAAGCCCGCCGCCGCGTCCGGCGCGCCCTCGACCAGCGCGCCGGTCACCGCCGGGCCGAACGCGCCCGCCGTGGACGCCAGCGCGATGACCGCGCCGAGCAGCGGCGCCCGCTGCCGCACCGGCGCGATCTCGGCCAGCGCGGTCTGGGTGAGCGTGATGAACGTGTGGGCGCCCGCGAACGCGACGAGCAGCACGACGACGAGCGCGCCCGTCCCGCCGACGCGGGTGAGCAGCGCGACCGCCAGCCCGGACGCCGTGATCGCCGAGCCGCCGACCACGCCGCGCGCGACCCGGCTCGGCGCGCCCGCCCGCAGCATCCCGCGCGACCCGACGGCGACGCCGAGCACCAGCGCGATCGACCCGGCCTGCGCGAGCGCCGCGACCATGCTCGCCCGGCCCAGCGAGTGGCCGTGGACGCGCTGGAGGTACTGCGGCAGCCAGGTCGTCACGACCGCGAGCATCCAGTAGGCGGCGAAGCACGCGGCGAGCGCGGCGAGGACGCTGCCCCGGCCGAGCAGCCGCGCGTACGGGACGGCGCGGCCGTCCGCCTCGGGGGCCCGGGCCGCGTGCGGGCCGTCCGCGCCGAGCCGCAGCCACGCGACCGTCCAGGCCAGGCCGAGGACGCCGGTCAGCGCGAACGCCGACCGCCACCCCCACTGGCCGATCGTCAGCGCGAGGACGGGCGCGCCGACCGCGACGCCCGCCGCCGCGCCGATCGGCAGCATCGCGCCCGGGACGGCGCGCTCGCGGTCGGGGAACCAGCCGAACGCGGTGTGGTTGGCCAGCGGGAACGCCGGGCCTTCGGCCGCGCCGAGCACGACGCGCGTCGCGACCAGAACCGCGAACCCGGCCGCCGGGAGCGCCGCCACGAGCTGCGCGGCGCTCCACAGCAGGACCAGTCCGGTGAGCAGGCCGCGGGCCGGGACGCGGTCGGCGAGGAACCCGACGATCCCGCCGGACACGCTGAACAGCAGGTAGAACGCGCTGCCGACCGTCCCGAACGCGGTGTCGCCGAGGCGCAGGTCGGCCTGGATGTCCTTGCCCGCCAGGCCGAGGACCGTCTTGTCGGCGAAGTTCACGACCATGAAGAGGAACAGGAGCCAGACGATCGTCCAGGGACGCCGTGCCGCCATGGGCGCCCTCCGTGGTTCTCTCGTGACGCTGTGTGAGCGTCCCACTCTCGCGGGCGGGCGGGCGCCGCCGCAAGACCCCCGGACGCCTTGTGGCCCGAAGGCGATTCCCCGGTGGCGCTTCCCGGACGATTCTGTGGCGCCGACGGTCGGCGCCCGTCCCGGCGGCGCGGGCGGGCGGACCCGGCGCCCGGCGGCCCACGCGCCCCGGCCGTCCCGCGAACTTCTTTCTTGACCTGGGTTTACGCCCGCGATGACGACGGGTACCTTCCGCATGGAAATCGTGACGCTGGGTGACGGTCAACGTCGAGGTCCGGTCAAGGGGACTTCGCCTGATCCCACCGGAGAAAGGGGGTTTCGATGCCGTTCACTCGCGGGGGCGACGCCCCTGCCGGAAGCGTCGCCGTTCCGGGCGCGACACCGCCCGGTTCCGTCCCGGCGGCCGAGGACGTCCCCGACGGGCCGTCCCGCGACGCGCACCGGCCCCCTTGCCCTCCGGTGCGCGTCGCGGCGACGGTCGCCGGGTGCACACCTCGGGTCCTCGGCCGTCCAGGACGCGCACCGGCGAGCACCGGGCGGCCTTCGACCGGCCCGCCGCCGCGCGTGCGCGGAGCGGCGGCGGGCCGCTCCAGCCTCGCCCCGCCCCGGGATCGCGGCGCCGTGCGCCCCCGCGGCACCGTGACCAGCCGGGCCGGCGGCGCAGGCGAAGCGCAGCGCCGCCCGCCGGCCCGGCCTCCTCGCCTCCGGCGGCGGCACGCCCGCCCCGGCCCGCCTCCGACCCCGTCCGGCGCGCACCGCGCCCCGGACGCGAGGGGGTGAGGCCCCGGACACACCAACCGGCGCGAGCCGGTGCGGCCCCGGGCTTCCGGTACCACGTCCCGACCCCCGTCCCGGACGGCCCGCGGCCCCAGTGGAGAGACACTGCCCACCCGTCCCGGGCGGCACCGATACCGCCCGGGACGGGCCGTGTCCCCCACACGACTCAAGCGAACACACCCACCCGGCCGCGCGCACGGCGCGCGAACGAGAGCGCGACGTGACCGTGGGCTCGGAGGACGAACCGTCTCCGCCCCATAGCGCGAGTTCGGCGCGAGCAAGAACGCGGCGTGGTCG
This sequence comes from Actinomadura rubteroloni, assembly GCF_002911665.1. Lineage (NCBI taxonomy): Bacteria > Bacillati > Actinomycetota > Actinomycetes > Streptosporangiales > Thermomonosporaceae > Actinomadura > Actinomadura rubteroloni. Next base: position 497,852 of record NZ_MTBP01000004.1, on the reverse strand, counting down.
CGGGGTCGGCGGGCGAGCCGTCTCCGCGGGGGTTCGGTGTGTGGTGCGGCGGGTTAGAGGGGGCGGGTCCAGAGTTGGCCGTGGATCACGTCGCCGAAGCGGCGGACCGGCGGGTCCTCGGTCGTCAGGCGGAAGCCCGCGCGTTCGTAGAGGCGGATCGCGGCGCGTTGCAGGGCCGTCGTCCAGAGGGCGATCTCGCGGTAGCCGGCCTGCCGGGCGAACGTCAGGCACGCGTCGATCAGCGCGGCGCCGACGCCCGCGCCGCGCGCGAACGGTTCCACGTGCAGCATGCGGAGCTGCGCGACGTCCCCTTCGCGGGGCGAGCAGAAGACCGCGCCCGCGCGTTCGCCGTCGAGTTCGGCGATCCAGCCGTCGGCCCGCGCCGGGTCGCGGTTCACCACGTACGTGGACAGGACTTCGGCCACGCGCGCCTCGTAGGTCTCGTCCCAGCCGCACTCGGCCGCGTAGAGGGCGCCGTTGCGGGAGATCACCCAGCCGAGGTCGCCGGGCGCCAGGGCGCGCAGCCGCAGGCCCGGCGGCGGGGCCGTCACGCCTGGGCGGGGGCGGAGGCCGTCTCGGGGCCGGCCTCGCGGGCGGCCAGCTCGGCCCGCGCCTCGCCCACGATCTTGTGCTCGATGTAGAACGCGAGGAACGGGATCAGGCCCGCCGTGACCATGAGCGCCATCTTCGGCAGCGGCCAGGAGAACCGCCGCCACAGGTCGTAGGCCATGACCAGGTAGACGATGTAGAGGATGCCGTGGATCGGCGAGATGATCCCCGACGGCGTCGCGTTGCCGCCGATGTAGCGGATCGGCATCGCCACGAAGACGAGGAGCAGCAGCATCACGCCCACCGTGAGAGCGAGGGCGCGGTAGCGGGTGACGGCCGCTTCCACAGGTTCACACCTTTCTCGACGCGCCCGGCGCGCGGGCGGTCACGGCCGGTCAGGCGCGCTTGCCCTGCGCGTTGAGCCGGGCCAGATAGCGGTTGTAGGCGGCGAGCGCGGGGTCCTCTTCCTCCTGCCGCCGGATGATCTCCCGGGTCACCTTCGCCTCGGCGGGCTCCTCGATCGGCTCGGCCGACGGGGGCTTCACGCCGTTCAGCTCGTCCCGGATCATCTTGATCCACATCACGACGACGAAGACCGAGAAGACCGGCCACTCGAACGTGTACGCCCAGCTCCGGTCGTTGCCGCCCGTGGCCCGTTCGAACTGCCACCAGCCGAAGAACAGGAAGGAGAAGAACAGCACGATCGCGATGGCGTGGAGACCGAGCCAGCCGGGGGTGAGGAACCTGCGCACGTCACCCACCGTACCCCCGTCCCCGCCGAGCCCGCGCCCGCCCCCAAGGCTCGCCCGTTCGGCCGTGATTTGTCGGTTCTCTCCCCTACGGTGACGGGCATGTCGATCACGGCACCGGCCCAGGGGTACTCGTACGCGCGCCCGTCGGGGCTGTCGGACGGGCGGCTCGGCCTGTCCACCTCGGGCGGGCGCACCGCCGCCGGGCCCGCCGCGCGTCCGCACTTCTTCAGCGGCGTCGTGACGCGTCCGGCCCCGGCCGCCGCCGCGCTGCTGGCCGTCGCCGACGTCGCGACGACGCGTTACCACCGGCCCGGCGGCACGTCCCGCGACCCGGTGGTCACCTGCAACGGGGACCGGCTGCGGCTGGAGGCGTTCTCAGGCTGCGGCGGCGTCTACGCGCGGCTCGACCTGCTCGCCGGGGCGCTCGACGGAGACGTCCACGACCTCGGCACCACCAACGTGGACGTCAACCCGCCGCTGCGCACGGCGCTGGCCCGGGTGGGCGCGGGCGACCCGCTGCACTTCGCGGTCGGCGCGGACGAGCTGGTCGTCACCACCGGCGACGGCGCCGCCGTGGAGAAGAAGGTGCTGCTCCCCGACCGGTGGCTGCGCGGGTTCGCCGAGGTCCAGGTGATCACGGCGGGCTTCGACCCGCGCGCGGAGCTGCGCGGACCGGAGGCGGTGCGGTTCGTCCGGTCGCTGCGGTCGGGCGGGGCGCCGTGGTTCGTCCCGGCGGGGCGGACGCTGCGGCCGTCGGCGCGTCCGGTGCCCGGCGCGGTGTGCGCGGCGGCGCCCGAGCGGCTCCGGACGATGCTGCCGCTGCTGCGGTTCGCGACGGCGCTGCGCGCGTACGGGCCGCCCGCGCCGGACGGCCCGGCGGCGAGCGTGTGGGAGCTGGAGCTGCCCGGGATGCGGTACGTCCTCGCGCTGTCCCCCGAGATCCACCGGGGCTTCTCCGGTGAGGGCGCGGTGCTGGACGCCCTGTCCGCCGACGACACCGCCGACGACGCGGACCTGGTCGGCGCGCTGCTGGCGTTCGAGCCCCGGCTCGACACCGACGTGCTCGCCGAGCGGTCCGGCCTGCCCGCCGCCCGCGTCCGCGCCGCGCTGACCTGCCTCGGGACGGCCGGACGCGTCGGTTTCGACGCCGCCGAGGCCGCCTACTTCCACCGCGAGCTGCCCTACGACGGCGCCCGCGTCACTGCGCTGAACCCCCGGCTGCGGGCGGCGCGGGAGCTGGCCGGGACGGTGCGGCGCGCGGCGGACGGCACCGCGCTCGTCCCGGGCTCGGAGCGCGAGCACCGGGTGCGGGGATCGTCGTGCACGTGCTCGTGGTGGACGCGGCACGGAGGCGGGCGGGGGCCGTGCAAGCACGTCCTCGCCGTCCGGATCGCCGGGGAGGCGCGATGAACGTCCGGGACCTGGTCGACGCGGGCGACGCGGCGGGCGTCGTGCGGCTCGTCGCGACGATGCCCGAGGACGAGCGCCGCGCGACGGCCCGCGCGCTGCCCGCCCTGCTGCGCGAGCTGAAGGCCGGCGGCTGGCACCCGTGGGGCAAGGACGGCGAGCGCGCCGACGCGCTGGCCCTCGCCGGGGCGGGCTGCATCGCCGGGGCCGCCGCCGCGGCGACGTGGCTGTGCAAGGGCGACGTCGCGGACGTCGGGCAGCGCCCGCGCGCCTACCCCGCCCTGATCTCCGCGGCCACCGCGCACCGGACCGCCGCGTGGCGCGCGGACGTCGCCGCGCGGATGACCGGGCGGCTGCGGTTCCGCGACGACCCGATGATGTCGGTCGCGCGCTGGCGCGCGGCGGCGGCGCTGACGCTGGCGGCCGGAACCGCGCCGCCGGCCGGCGACGCCTTCGTCGTCGGCTGGGCGACGTGCACGACCGCGCTCGCCGACGACCCGTTCCTGTCCGCGTTGCTCCCCCGCCTGTTCGAGGCCGACGGCGTCGGCGCGGCGCTCCAGTGGGACGTGGGCGAGACCGCGCAGGTCTGGACGGGCGTCACGCGCGTCGAACGGCCGTCCTGGCTGGCGGCGCTCACCGCGCTGGCGGACGCGGGCCGCGTCGACCGGGACCTCCTGCTGGACGGCTGCCTCGGACGGTTCCTGCGCGGCGGGCGCTCGGTCGACCTCCAGTGGTTCGTCCGGCTCTACGACGCGCTCGCGCCCGGCCCGGACGAGACGGCCGCGCGGCTCCGCGACCATCTGCGGCTGCTGCCGTCCGCGCCCGTCCCGGTGGCGGAGCGGGCGCTCGCGGCCGTCCGGACGGCGGACGAGGCGGGCGGCCTCGACGCGGCGGCGTTCGCCGAGGCGGCCGGGGCGCTGCTGTTCCGGCCCGAGAAGAAGCTGGTCAAGGCGACCCTCGGCTGGATGGACCGCACCGCGCGGCGGCACGGCCGGGTGGACGCCACGCTGCGCGCGCTGCCCGTCCTGTTCTCCGCCGAGGCGGCCGACCTCCGGGACCGGGCCGTCGCGTGCGCGGTGAAGCACGCGGCGCACGCCGGAGCGGACGTCCGCGCCGAGATCCGGGACGCCGCCGCCGAGCTGCCCGCCGCGTCCCGCGCGACGATCGCGGAAGCGTTCGGCGCGGTCGCCGCGCCCGTCGCGCTCGCGTTCCCCGACCTGCCCGCCTACGCGCCCCGCCCCTTCCCCGCGCCCGCCGGTTCGGCCGCCGAGCTGGCGGAACGGCTCGCGGCGGCGCGGCCGGACACGGCGGCCTGGCAGGACGTCGAACGGCTCGTCGCGGACGTCGTCGCGTTCGCCTGGCGGGACGGCGCCGCGCTCCGGGCCGCCCTCGACGGCGTCGTCCCGCGCCACCCGGACACGCGGCTCGCGGCGGACTTCGGGACGGCGACGACGTGGCTCGGGCTCGCGACGGGGGCCGTCCTGGACGGGCGCACCCGGCCGCGTCCGAAGGAGGCGCACGCCCGCTTCCGCCGGGACCGGCCGCACGGCACCGGCGCGAACCGCTGGCTGCCGCCGATCCTCCAGCGGTTCCTGGCGTGGCGGATGCGGGAGGCGGCGGACGCGGTGGGCCGGATCCCGCTGCTGCTCGCGACGCCGACCGACGCGTCCGGGGCGCTCGACCCGGACGTCCTGCTGCGCCGGTGCGCCGAACTGGACGCCGCCGGGGTGCGGCCGGGCCGGGCCGACGCGGTCCAGGCCGTCCTGCGGCTGCCGCGCGAGGCCGCCGACGTCGCCGAGCGGCTGGTGCCCGGCGCACGCGCGTGGTTCGACGCGCCGGCGGTCGCGTGCGCGGTCGAGCCGGTGCGGGTCGGGCGCGGCGACCGCGACTACGCGCCGCGCCTCGCCGGACGGGTGACGCTCAAGGAGAAGGTGCCCGCCGAACTGGACCGGGCCGTGCGGCTGCCGTCCGGGCGGTCCTTCGGCGACGCGTTCGCCACCGGCTACACGATCAGCGTCGACCGGTGGCCCGGGATGCTGCCGCACCACCGCGAGGTCGCCGCCGCGCACCTGCTGCCGTCCCTGCCGCTCGGCATGGCCGTCGACTGGTTCCCCGCCGGGGTGACGGCGGGGCTCGCGGCGGCCGGCGGCCCGGCCGGGCCCGCGACCGCCGCCGTCCTCGCCTGCGGCCTGAGCGGCACGCCCGCCGCGCGGGCCGAGGCGGTGGACGCGCTGCTCGTCCTCGCCGCCCGCGACGCCCTCGCCGCCGCCGACCTCGGGACGGCCGTCGCCGCCCTGGCGGGCCAGGGGATCGTCAAGGTGAACCGCGTGGCCGAGTCGTTGGGGCAGGCCGCCGACGCGGGCGCGCATCGCGCGGTGTTCGCGGCGGTGACGGCGGGCCTGCCCGTCCTGCTGCCCGCCCCGGGCGCCCGCGCCGCCGCCGGGCTGCCCGATCTGCTGGCGCTCGCCGCCCGCATCGCCGAGACCGCGCGGCTGCGCGCGGACGTGCCGGAGGTCGCGGCCGTCGCGGCGCGCGGCGGATCGAGCCGGCTCGTCCGCGAGGCCGCCCGCCTGCACCAGGCGGCGAACGGCTGACCGTCCGGGCGCACGACCGGACAGGCCGTCAGGCGGGCGCGAAGGTGACGCCGGTCAGGCGCTCGGACGTCTCCCACAGGCGGCGGCCGAGGTCGGCGCGGTCCGCCGTGCGGCCCATCGGGACGCGGCCCGGCGCGCCGCGCAGGTTGAAGACGCCGCGCGGGCCGTAGCAGGCGCCGGTGACGACGTCCGGGGACGCCGCCGCGTAGAGGGTCGGCAGCGCCCCGCCCGCCGCGGACTGCCCGATCAGGGTGTTGCCGAGCACGGCGAGCCGGTCGGTGACGGCGTTGCCCGCCATCTGCGGGCCCGCCTGCTGGAGGTTCGTGGACGCGTACCCGGGGTGCGCGGCGACGCTCAGGACGTCGGAGTAGCGGCGGGCCAGTTCCTTGGCGAACACCAGGTTGGCCAGCTTGGAGTCGGCGTAGGCGACCCACTTGCGGTAGCGGCGCTCGCTCTGCAGGTCGTCGAAGCGCAGCCGCCCGACCCTGGCGAACCCGCTGGTGACCGTCACCACGCGCGGCGCGGCGGTCGCGCGCAGGGCGGGCAGCAGCAGGCCCGTCAGGGCGAAGTGGCCGAGGTGGTTGGTGCCGAACTGCATCTCGAAGCCGTCGGCGGTCGTGCGGTGCGGCAGCGCCATCACGCCCGCGTTGTTGACGAGCAGGTCGAGCGGCCCGTCGTGCGCGGCGGCGAACGCGCGGACCGACTCCAGGTCGGCGAGGTCGAGCGACGCCAGTTCGACGGCGGCGCCGGGGACGGCGGCGCGAAGCCGGCCGAGGGCCTGCGCCCCGCGCTCGGCGCTGCGGCAAGCGAGGACGACCGCCGCTCCGTGCCGCGCCAGTTGCAGCGCGGTGTGGTACCCGATCCCGCTGTTGGCGCCGGTGACGATCGCGCGCCGCCCGCCGAGGTCGGGAATGTCGTCCGCCGTCCAGCCCGTCATGGCCCCTCCGCCGTCGCTCTCGGTTCTCGTGACAACGACCGGCGTGCCGGTTCCGTCCCCGGAACGCCGGACCGGACACCGGATCAGGCGGGCAGCGCCGCCTCGACGGCCGCGACGACCTCGGCCGACTCCGGTTCGGTCTGCGGGGAGAACCGGGCCGCCACCGCCCCGTCGGGACCGATGAGGAACTTCTCGAAGTTCCACCGGATGTCGCCGGTGTGGCCCTCGGCGTCGGGGACGTCCACCAGCTCCCGGTAGAGGACGTGCCGGTGCTCGCCGTTGACGTCGACCTTCTCCGTCAGCGGGAACGTCACCCCGTAGGTCGCCGAGCAGAACGCGGCGATCTCCTCCGAGGTGCCCGGCTCCTGCCCCATGAACTGGTTGCAGGGCACGCCGAGGACGGTGAAACCGCGCTCGGCGTACCGCTCGTGCAGGCGCTCCAGCCCTTCGTACTGCGGGGTGAGGCCGCACTTGGACGCGACGTTCACCACGAGGACGGCCTTGCCCCGGTACTGCCCGAGGTCGGCGGAACCGCCCTGAAGGGCGTCGATCTCTACATCGAAGACAGACATGCGGCCGATCCTAGAAGATCGGCCCGCAGGCCCCGCGTCAGCCTCCCAGCACGCCGATCGACGTCACGAACGTGCCGAGCTGGTTGCCCGCGTCGCCCAGCCGCGCGAAGGCGTTGTTCACCACGTCGGCCGCCGCGCGCGGCGAGCTCAGGAGGTAGAAGATGACAAACGCGATGGCGACAAAGCGGCCGTACTTCTTCATCATCTGGCAACGCCGTCCTCGTAGTAGCGCAGCGACACAGGGACCCGGTCACATTGTGCCCCGCTGCTGTGATCTGCAAAGCGGGATTTTACTGTGACCTGGCGGCAACCGCCGACTGTCCCGCGATACGCGGACTTGACGGATCCGATCGCGTCCGCCACGCTCCGCGCCGCCGCGACGAAGCCCCGCGCCCGCCGGGGGCACGGGGCGCCGGCCCGGCGTGCGTCAGGGAATGGCGCTCATGAACTGCGCCAGCGAGTCCGCGGCGTTCCCGAGTCCGCCCAATCCGCTGTTCACCAGGCTGGCCGCACCGTCGGGACGACTGATGACGTACCAGGCGATAAACGCGATCGTGGCCATTTTCAGGTATTTCTTGTTCACGTCCCCCACCCTCTGCGGTGACTTGCCTACAGAGAGTAATTCCCTGGGGCCGGGGACGTCAGGCGCACCCAGGGTAAAGACACGACGACAGAACGTGATCATCCGGACGGGCCGCCGGGAACGGGCAGCTCAGCGCCCCGCGCTCCGCCCGTCAGCCGCCGTGTTCGGTGAGATAGCTCACATACACGGGCCGCAGCGCGTCGGCGAGGTCGCTGTCCCCCGCGTACCGGAACTCCTCCAGCAGCGACATCACGTGCAGCATGTCGAATTCGGCGCGGTCGACCTCCCCGGTGGCCGCGGCGGCGGCCGGGATGGCGCGCAGCAGCTCCCACAGAAAGCCGAGGTCGCGCCGCTCACGAGCACGCGCCACCGCCCGGTCGTGCAGCTCGGAGGTCGGCAGCAACTCCAGTTCGGCCGCGTCGGGCGTCTTCTCGGACATGCCATCGACTCTAACCGCTGCCCCCGCAGCCCCCACGCGGCCCCACCGGCACGGCGCCGCCGCCACACCCGGGCGTGGCGGCGGCGCGGACGGGTCAGTTGCTGATCACGCTCGCGGGGACGGGCTCGTCGTGGGCGAGGGCGCCGAAGAGCTTTCCGGCGCGGGCCCGGTCCCAGGTGATGTAGGCGCCCACGGACGGGGTCTGCCCGGTGCCGCCGATCGGGACGGTCGTCGTCCGGCCGCCGCCGCCGCTGACGCCGCGCATCGCCCACATCATGCGGGCCAGGTCGTAGAGGTGGTCGTGGTCGTCGACCAGGAAGTTGCTGGTGGCGTTGAGGGCCATCGGGACGCTGCGGAACGGGTTGAGCAGCACGCCCGGCCCGGTGGACTTCTTCATCAGGGCGCCGAAGAACTGGCGCTGGTGCTCGACGCGCTCCAGGTCGGCGCGGGCGTAGGCGCGGGACCGGACGTAGCCGAGCGCGTCCTTGCCGTCCAGGGTCTGGCAGCCGGGCTTGAGGTCCAGCTTGGCCTTCGGGTCCTTCATCGGGGACTTGACGCAGATGTCCACGCCGCCGACCGCGTCCACCACGCCGACGAAGCCGCTGAAGCCGATCTCGGCGTAGTGGTCGATGTGGACGCCGGTCGCGCCCTCGACCGTCCGGACGAGCAGCTTCGGGCCGCCGAACGCGAACGCCGCGTTGAGCTTGTTGGAGCCGTGGCCGGGGATCGGGAGGTAGGAGTCGCGCGGGAGGCTGACGAGCGTGGTGCCGCCGGAGCCGTAGTGCAGCAGCATCATCGAGTCGGTGCGGCGGCCCGCGGCCTGGCCCGTCCCGAGCTTGTGGCGCTGCTCGCGGGACAGGCCCGCGCGGCTGTCGGAGCCGACGATCAGCCAGTTCGTGCCGGGCGTGTCGGCGACGCGGCCCGCATAGTCCGAGAGGACGTCCTCGCGCTTGAGCCGCGAGTCCAGGTAGAAGTAGCCGCCCACCACGACCAGCACGAGCACGAGCACCAGGACCCCGAGGACGCGGGGCCACCGCCGCCGCCGGGGGTACCCGGACGGGCCGTCGTGGGCGCCCTGGCCGTGGCCGCGGAACTGGTCCCCGCCGTGCTGGCCCCCGTAGGCGTACGGGTCCTCCGGCGGGACGGGAGCGGACCTGCTGTGCGCCACGGGGACACCTTCCTGCGAACCACCCGGTCCGAACGCCGGGAACGTCCTTCAACAGTAGACATTCCCGCCGCGTGCCCGCGTCCCTCCGGCGCATGATTCACCGGCCCGTGACGTCATCTCCGTCGCCGACGCGCCACGGGCCGCGGTCAGACGAAAGGCTTAATCACAGGTAGTTCCCGGGTTCGAGGTCGCGGATCGGCCGGGCGGCGGCCAGGTCCCCCGCGCGCAGCTCGCGCACCTCGTCCGCCCCTGGCGTGCCCGCTCCGGTGATGCGGCGGCCCTGCTGCGCGATGGCCGCGTCCAAGAGGTTGCGGACGAACCGGGCGTTACCGAACGACGCGCCGCGCGGCTCCTCCGCGATCCGCCGCCGGACGGCGGGCAGCACGTCCTCGGCGAGGGTGTACCCGTTCGCGGCGGCCATCGACTCGAAGATCGTGACGAGTTCGGCCGTCGAGTAGTCCGGGAACCGCAGCACCTTCGGGAACCGCGACGCCAGGCCGGGGTTGGAGTCCAGGAACGCGCGCATTTCCGCGTCGTACCCGGCGACGATCACCACCAGGTCGGACCGGTGCTCCTCCATCAGCCGCAGCAGCTCGGCGACCGCCTCGTGCCCGAAGTCGCGCCGGTCGCCGCCGGGCGCGCCGAGCGTGTACGCCTCGTCGACGAACAGGACGCCGCCGAGCGCCCGGTCCACGGCGGCCCGGACGCGCGGCGCGGTCTGCCCGATGTACTGGGCGACCAGGTCCGCGCGCGTCACCTCGACCAGGTGCCCGGACGACAGCAGCCCGAGCCGCAGGTAGACGGCCGCTATCAACCGCGCGATGGTCGTCTTCGCGGTGCCGGGGTTGCCCATGAACACCATGTGCCGGGTGGGCGTGCCGAGCGGTATCCCGGCGTCGCGGCGCATCTGCTCGGCGCGGGCCTCGGCGACCAGCGCCGCGACCTCCTGCTTGATCGCCGACAGGCCGATGAGCCGCTCGATCTCCGAGAACGGGTCGCCGGGGACGGTCTCGAAGTCGGGCGCGGGGCTGTCGGGGACGTCCACGAGCAGGATCTCGTCCAGCGACTCGGTCCCGTCCACGACCCCGTCGGCGAGGACGCGCCGGCCCTGCCGGGCGATCGCGCGGTCCAGCAGGCTGATCGCGAGCCGCGCGTTGGCCAGGCCCCGGTCGCGGGGCGCGGCGCGGACGACCGCGCGGACCTTCTCAAGGACACCGTCGGCGAGGGCGAACCCGCCGTCGGCGGCGCGGGCGGCGAACAGCTCGGCCAGCTCGTCGTCGGCGAGGTCGGGGAAGCGCAGCGTCCGGACGAACCGCGCCGACACCTCCGGATGCGACTTCAGCAGCCCGTTCAGCTCGGCCTCGGGCCCGCCAAGGACGACGACCAGCTCGTTGCGGTGCGTCTGGACGGCCGTGAGCAGCACGTCCAGCAGCTCCTGCCCGCGTCCGGCGTCGGAGGCGAAGGTGTGGGCGTCGCGGACGAGCAGCACCCCGCCGACCGCGCGCTCCACCACGCGCCGCACCCGCAGCGCGCTCTCGCTGCTGTACTCCCCGATCAGGTCGGCGCGGTCGACCTCGACCAGATGGCCGCTGGCGAGGACGCCGAGGTCGGCGTAGATGCGGCCGAGGATCCGCGCGATCTTGGTCTTGCCGGTGCCGGGGTTCCCGGCGAACACCAGGTGCCGGGACCGCTCGGCGATGCCCATCCCGGCCTCGCGGCGCATCCGGGCGGCGCGGGTCTCGGCGACGAGCGCGTGGATCTCCCGCTTGACCGGCTCGATCCCGACGCACGCCTCCAGCTCGGCGAGCGGGTCGGTCTCGACGGCGCCGGCCGGGACGAGCCGCTGCGGCAGGTCGCCGAGCCGCACCTCCGGCGGCACCGCGCCGTGCCGCGACCGCGCGGTCGCCGCGCACTCCTCGGCCAGGTGCTCCACGAGCCGCGCGCCGCGCAGGTTGAGCAGCGGCGGCGTCCGGCTGAGCAGGACGCCCGCGGTGCGGGCGACGTCGGGCGCGACGGTCGCGCCCCGGGCGGTGACGGCGCGGCGGAACAGCTCGGTGAAGTGGTCCTCGGCGAAGTCCACGGTGCGGGCGGTGCGGAACGCGCGCACGAGCGCCGGGTTCAGGTCGAACAGCCGCAGGTCGCCGTCGGGACGGCAGAGCGCGACGACGTCCAGCCCCGGGCAACGGGCCATGAGGCAGCGCAGTTCCTCGACGGCCGCCGCGCCGCAGGTCTCGTGCCCGGCGAGGCGTTCCAGGTCGTCCACGACGAGCAGCAGCCGGCTCTCGACGCACTCGCGGACGCGCGCCTGCAACCACAGGACGGCGTCGCTGACCGTCAGCGAGGCGAAGACCTGGTCGGAGATCCACAGCGCCTCGCGGACGGCCCCGGCGTCGACTAACGCCAGCTCGACCAGCTCGGCGGCGGTCCCCTTGCCGGTGCCCTCGGGACCGGCCACGAGCAGCCGGACGGGACGGTCGGCCGTCAGCCGTTCGGTCAGCGCCCGTTGGAGCGCGGCCGTCAGCTCGGGCTGCCCGACGAGCACCCCGGACCCGGCGTCGGGGCCGGCGATCTCGGCCGGGGCGGGCGCCGTCTCCTCGCGCGGCCGGGGCACCTGGAGCGCGGACGTCAGGATGTTCGCGACGGGCCGGTGCCCGAACAGCCGCCGCACGTCGAGCTGGAACGCCCGGACGGGCAGCGGGCTGCGCGGCGCCGTCGCGGCCTCCGGCAGCCCCTGCAGCGCGCCGATGACGCGCGTGCCCATGTCGAGCCAGGCGCGGCAGGCGTCGGCCTCGCCCGCGACGAGCCCGCGCGCGAGCCACGCCCGGACCTCGCGCTGCCAGGTCTCGACGACGAAGCCGCCGCGCAGCGCGTGCGTCCGGTCCTCGACGGCGGCGTAGACGGCGAGGCCCGCGGCGGGCGCCAGCTCGGCGGGGACGGCGGTGAGCCCGGCGGCCAGCAGCAGCCGGGCGAGCGCGGCGTCGAACGCGTCGAACGCCCCGAGCGCGGCGAGCAGCCGCTCGTGCGCGGCGGCCAGGCCCGCGCAGGCCCAGCCGAGGTAGGCGACGGGCCCGGCCAGCTCGGGCAGGACGGAGAGGATCTCCTCGGGCAGCCCGGCCGTCCACTCGTCGGCGAGCGCGGCCTGCGGGACGGTCAGCGCCCGCTGCCGCAGCGCCGGGTCGGCCGCGCGCCGGTCGAAGATCTCCAGCAGCGCGCGGCGGCGGGCCTCGACCGGCGCGAGCCCGGCGAACAGCTCGACCCCGTCGCGGGCGAGGTCGAAGGTGACGGCGCGCAGTTCGGCGTCGTCCCCGGCGGGCTCGGGCAGCCACAGGCCGGGCGGGCGCCACCGGCCGCCCTGGGTGAACCAGGCCACGGCGTCGCGGACGGGCGGCTCGGGCGCGGCGAGCAGCCCGGCGAGCAGTTCGTAGTCGACGTCGCCGCGCGAGCCCCCGCGGACGGCGGCGGCGCCGAGCAGGAACGTCAGCAGCGACCACGCCTCCGCGCCGGCGGCCGTGGTCGTCGGGGCGTAGACGTCGCGCAGCGACCGGGTGAGCCGGCGGGCGCGCGGATCCCGGTTGTAGGCCGCGACCCGCTCGCGCAGCTCCTCGTACAGCCCGTCGGGGACCCGCCACGGACCGTGCGCGTACACGTCGAGCACCGGCTCGTCCGTGAGGAGCAGTTCGAGGTGGTCGGGCAGACGGGGAGCGCTCACCGATGGCAATCCTTCACGTGCGAGGGCCGCGGTACGTAGGTTTCTGGTGAGCAGATTACGACCCTCCGCGACCGGACACAGCCCCCCATGACGCGAAGACCGACCGCCTCGCGGCGTTAGTCCGCAATGGTCGCGCTGGAAGTTTCCGTCGTCAGAGCGGCAGCGGCGTCGGACGCTTCGGCTCGCGGCCGTCCCCGGACGAGCGGCCCGTCGCGCGGCGGCCGATCCACGGGAGCAGGTACGTGCGCGCCCAGTGGAGGTCCTGGCGGCGCTGCGTCAGCCAGTCGGGGGCGGTGCCGGGCTCGGGCCAGGGCTCGTGCCAGCTCCCGTCCACGTCGAGGCCGATGGCGTCGGCGACGCGCAGCGCCATCCGGCGGTGGCCCTCGGGCGACAGGTGCAGCCGGTCCTCGTACCAGGCGCGCGGGTCGTGGAACGCCGACGCCGACCACAGGTCCACGACCGTGCAGCCGCGCACGTCCGCGATGGCCCGCAGGTGCATGTTGAACGTGGCCGCCTTGCCGCGGATGCGCCCGCCCGCGCGCAGCTTGCCGGTGTCGAAGCCGGTGAACACGACGACGTGGGCGCCGGTGCCGCGCAGCCGCCGGACGGCGTCGTCGAACACCACGGCGAGCGCGTCGGGGTCGGCGCCGGGACGGATCATGTCGTTGCCGCCCGCGCAGAACGTCACGAGATCGGGGTCCAGCCCGACGGCGCGCGGCACCTGCTCGTCCACGACCTGGCGGAGCAGCTTGCCGCGCACCGCGAGGTTGGCGTAGCGCAGGCCTGGCCGCTCGCGCGCGAGGTGCTCGGCGAGCCGGTCGGCCCAGCCGCGGAACCGGTCGGGCTCGCCGCCCGGGTCCGGGTCGTTCAGCCCCTCGGTGAAACTGTCACCGATCGCGACATAGGTCGTGGCCTGCTGCGCTTCCCCCATGACGGTCCCTCCGGGCCTGGATCTGTCACCACCGACGCAATGATGCAGTCTGCATACATCCTTACGCGACCGTAACTCCCGACCCACGGGCCGCCCGGATTATTCCCGGCGTCAGGTCCAGCTCGGCGTGACGCTCCCGGACGGCGCCCGCGACCCGCCGGGCGCCCGCATCGACAGCGCGTGCTGCACCAGCGCGATCAGCACCCGCTTGGTGGACTCGCGGCTGCGCGCGTCGCACTCCAGCACCGGCACGTGCGCGCGGATCGACAGCGCCTCGCGGATGTCCTCGACGGCGTACTGGAACTCGCCGTTGAACCCGTTGACGCCCACGACGAACGGCAGGCCCAGTTCCTCGAAGTAGTCCACCGCGGCGAAGCAGTCCTCCAGCCGCCGCGTGTCCACCAGCACGACCGCGCCGATCGCGCCGCGCACCAGGTCGTCCCACATGAACCAGAACCGCGTCTGGCCGGGCGTGCCGAACAGGTACAGGATCAGCTCGCTGTCCAGCGACACGCGGCCGAAGTCCATCGCGACCGTCGTGGTCGTCTTGTCCGGGACGGCCGTCAGGTCGTCCACGCCCGCGCTCGCCGCCGTCATGACCGCCTCGGTCGTCAGCGGCATGATCTCCGACACCGAGCCGACGAACGTCGTCTTGCCGACGCCGAACCCGCCGCCGACGACGATCTTCACCGAGGTCAGCTCGGCGTCCGGGCCGCCCGGCGGCCGGTCAGAGGTTGCGAAGTCCACTGAGCACCCTTTCCAGAAGCCCGACGTCCGCCGGCGCTCCCGCCGGACGCGACTGGTGCAGCCGCAGCAGTCCCTCGGCGGCCATGTCGGCGATGAGGACGCGCGCGACGCCGAGCGGCAGCCGCAGCAGCGCCGACACCTCCGCGACCGACCGCGCCGACCGGCACAGGTCCATGATCGCCCGGTACTCGGGCGTGAGCACCGCCACGTCGCGCGGCGGGAAGGGGGCGGCCGTGACCAGCGCCTCGACCGCGAGGTCGTAGCGCGGCCTGGTCCGGCCGCCGGTCACCGCGTACGGGCGCACCAGCGAGCTGCCGTCCTCGCCGGCGCCGGTGTGCGCGGCGTGCGCCGCGCCCGGCCGTCCCGGCCCCGCCGGCGCCGCCCGGCGGGGGCCACCATGATCCATCGCACTGACCTCCGTTGGTCGGTCCCAGGCCGGGACCGGTTCAGTACCGGTTCCGGCCGGCGCCGGGATCGGGCAGCGGCCCGGCGTCCTCCGGGCCGCGCAGCGCCGGGGTCAGGACGCGCCCGACCCGCTCCACCAGCAGCGTCATCTCGTAGGCGACGAGACCGAGATCGCTGTCGGGCGCCGCGAGGACGGCGAAGACCGACCCGTTCGCGATCGCCATGACGAACAGCAGCCCGCGGTCCATCTCGACCACGGTCTGGTTCACCCCGCCCGCCTCGAAGATCTTGGCGGCGCCCTGCGTCAGGCTCATCAGCCCGGACGCGATGGCCGAGAGCTGGTCGGCCCGCTCCGGCGGGAAGCCCGCCGAGTACGCCATCGGGAGCCCGTCGGAGGACACCACCACGGCGTGCGCGACCTTCGGGACGCGATCGACGAAATTCGTGACCAGCCAGTTGAGATCCTGCCCGCTCACCGGGAGCCTCCTGTCTCTCCGTCGTGGTGCGACGGAACGTCGTTGTCGCCCTCCGCGCCGGCGCCGCGCGTCTCCGCCCGTCCCTTGCGCACGCCGCGCTGGAGGCCGGCGAACCGCTCGCGGACGGCCGCCGCGGAAACGCCATGCTCCCGCTCCGGCGGCGCTGGCGGCGCACCGGGGTCGGGGGCGCCGGGCCGCGCGACCGCGCCGGGCACCCGGTTGCGGCCGGGGACCCGCTTGGGCAGGCCCGCCGCCGTCCGTCCGCTCCCGGCCGGGCTGGCGGCCGACTCGGCGGCGCGGAAGCCCGCGTCGGCCGGGGAGTCCCAGCCGCGCGCGGGGTCGTCGCGGGGGGCTTCGGGACGGCTCAGGAACCATTCCGAGCGCATCGCGTCGAAGATCGGGGACCGGTGCGCGGGCGGGCCGGGCGGCGCGGGCGGCGCGGGCTCGGCCGGTTCGGGACGGGCCTCGGGCCGCCGGGGACGCTCCGGACCTTCGTCGGGGAAGGTCTGGAGCGGGCCGCTGTCCCAGGTGAAGGGACGCGTCTGCGGCTCGGGCGCGTCCGTCGTCCCGGCCGGACGGAACAGGTCCTCGCCCGGCGCGCTCTGCCGGTCGCGGCCGGGCAGCCGCGCCCCCGGGGTGCGGACCGGCAGGTCCGACGCGGGCCGCCGCTCGCCGGACGGTTCGGAACGCGGTCCCGTCCCGTCCCCGACGACCGGGAGCGGAGCGGTCTCCAGGGACGGCAGCGACCCGGTCTCCCCCGGCGCCGACGGGAAACGCCCCGTGTCCCGCGCGGCGGGGAACTGCCCGGTGTCACCCCGCTGCGCGGGGAACCGGCCCGTGTCGAACGAACCGGTGTCACCCCGCTGAGCGGGGAACTGGCCGGTGTCGCCCGACACGGCGGGGAACGAGCCGGTGTCGCCGCGCTGGGCGGGGAACTGGCCCGTGGTCCCCGGCATGGCGGAGAAGGTGTTGCCCGGCAGGGCGGGGAACTGGCCCGTGTCTCCCGGAACGGCCGGGAACTGGCCGGTGTCGGCGCGTCCCGTGGAGCGTCGGCCCGCGTCCTCCGGTCCGGCGGGGAACCGGCCCGAGTCCCCGGCCAGGGAGGCGAACGGGCCGGTGGCCGGGAACTGGCCCGAGTCGCGCGCGGCGGGACGCGGGCCGAGGGCGGGCAGGCCGCCCGTCCCGGCCGACGCCGTCCCGGCCGCGCCGAGCAGCGCGGGCTCGGCCTCGGGCAGCCCGGCGCCGGTGCCGTAGCCGCGCGGCCCGCCGGGCTCGGCCGCCGCGATCACCGACGCGGGCAGCAGCACGAACGCGGTGGTCCCGCCGCCCTGCGCCGCGCGCAGCTCGACCCGGATCCCGTGCCGGACGGCCAGCCGCCCGACCACGAACAGGCCCATGCGGCGCGCCGCCGAGAAGTCGATGACGGGCGGGCTGGCGAGCCGCCGGTTGGCCTCGTCCAGCTCGTCGTCGGCCATGCCGACGCCGTTGTCGGTGATCTGGAGCATCGCGCCGCCGCCGCTGAGCTGCTGCCCGGAGATCGTCACCTTGGTGCGCCGGTCGGAGAACTCGGTCGCGTTGTCGACCAGTTCGGCGAGCAGGTGGACGAGGTCGTTGACGGCGGCGCCCGCGACGGTCATGTCCGTCCGGACGGTCAGCGCCACCCGCTCGTACTGCTCGACCTCCGACAGCGACGCGCGGACGACGTCGATGAGCGGGACGGGCCGGGTCCGCCGCCGCACCTGGTCCTGCCCGCCGAGGACGAGCAGGTTCTCGCAGTTGCGGCGCATCCGGGTGGCGAGGTGGTCGAGGCGGAACAGGTGGGCGAGCTGGTCCTCGTCCCGCTCGCCCTGCTCCAGTTCCTCGATGAGCTGGAGCTGCTGCTCGATGAGCGTCTGGCTGCGCCGCGAGAGGTTGACGAACATCGCGTTGATGTTGCCGCGCAGGACGGCCTCGTCGGCGGCGAGCCGGACGGCCTCCCGGTGGACCTCGTCGAAGGCCCGCGCGACCTGCCCGATCTCGTCGGCGGTGTGGACGTCGATCGGCTCGACCTCGATGCCGCCGCTGGCCGCGCCGGGGTCGCGGAGCCGGTCCACCAGGCTCGGCAGCCGGTTGTCGGCGACCTCCAGCGCGCCGACCTGGAGCCGCCGCAGCGGGCGGACCAGGGACCGCGCGACCGCGAGCGTCGCGAGGGCGGCGAGCACGAGCCCGGCGAGCAGCAGCGCGCCGTCGGTGATCGCGGCCTGCCAGGCGTCGTGCTTGAGGCCGCGGCTGCGGTCCACGAGCGACTGGATGACGCTGCGCTCGGCGGTGCGCATCTGCTCCAGCCGGGTGCTGCTGGCCTTGACCCACTGGACGGCGTCGCGCGGGCGCAGCGGCGCGACCGACAGGTTCGGCGACGTGCCGGACCGGATCATCGCCTGCTGGTACATCAGCTCGGTCTGGCCGATGTCGGCGCCGGTCACGACGTCCTCGTAGCGCCGCCGCTGGGCGGTGGACGCCGTCTCGCCGAACAGGGCGATCTGGCTCTCCCGCTGGGCGTGCAGGGACTGCAGCTCCTCGCGCTCGGACGGCGTCGCGAACCGTCCGGCGAGGATCGTGATGTTGAGCCGCGCGCGCTCCTGCGACGCGAAGTCCTTGGCGCGGGCGAGGGCGGCGAACGCGCGGGCGTCCTCGGCGAGGACGGCGTCGGGGCTGCCCTGCGCGACGAGGTCGTCCAGGTCCACGAGCGAGCCGACGAGCTGGCTGTAGACGTCCAGCGTCAGCGTCACCGACTTGCTCTCCTGGCCCGACTGCTTGCGCATCGTGCCGAGCGTGTCGAGCCGGTAGCGCAGGTCGCGCAGCCGGGATCCTGCCTGTTCGGAGTAGTCGCCGTCGTGGACGGAGCCGAGCGTGGCGCGGACGGCGGCGGCGGCCCGGTCGGTGTCGCGGACCTGTTCGTTGAGCGCGGTGAGCGCGGCGGGACGCTTGCGCCGGGGGAGGCTGAGGTACTCGACCGTCAGGTCGCGTTCATCCTCAAGTTCCTGAACGAAACCCGCCGTTCGATCACTGAGCGTAGCCAGTCGCTCGATGCGCGTGTAGACGGCCGCCTCGGTCATCGCGTCGTGCAGGCGCAGCCCGGCGAGGAGGCCGGCGACGGCTCCGGGGATGAGGACGAGCAGCACCAGGCGCGTCGCGACGCGGCGGTCGCCAAGGCGCAGGCCGCGTCCGCGCGGCCGGTGTTCGGGCTGGTAGACGGGGTCGTCGCGGAGGGGATCCGCGGCTGGTCCGGGGACCTGGACCCGTTCCGTGGCCGGTCGCACTTCCCTCCATCACCTTTCCTGGCGTCGGGCCGCGACGGGGGATTCGCAAGCGATCCGGCCCGTCGGCGCCCGTGACCCTCGAAGCCTCCGGGGGCTGGGTCATTGGAGCACAGAGTAATCCCTGCGACCAACCTGAAGTCCGTCATTCCACACATTGACAACTTTGACAGAGTTTCGGACTGTTTAACGCCGTGTGTCCGAATTAGATCTCACCTGGATAAACAGCCGGTTTGGAACGGTTTACGCTCCGCGCGCTGCGCTAGAGTCCCCCGACGATCAAGCCGTGCCCGCGGCTCCCCCGCAGCCGAAGGAGCGTGCATGCCGTTCCCCCGTCCCGTCCGGGCCGTCCTCGGCGGAGCCCTCGCCGCCCTGCTCGCCCTCGGCGCGACCGGCTGCGGCGACGGCGACGGCGCGCGGCCCGCCGCCGGACCGGAGAAGGCGGAGCTGACGGTCGGGACGATGCCGATCGCCGAGGGCGCGGCGGTCCAGATCGCCATCGACCGGGGCTACTTCCGGGCCGAGGGGCTGACCGTCCACCAGAAGATCGTCGCGGGCGGCGCGCAGGCCCTGCCGCAGCTCAAGGACGGCGGCCTGGACATCGCGCACTGCGGGCACGTCCGGGCCATCGCCGCGCAGGCCGGCGGCGGCTACGACCTGCGGATCATCGCCGAGGCGTCGCAGATGACGCCGAACATGGCTGGGGTGCTCGTCGCGCGGGACTCCCCCGTCACGTCCCTCGCCGACCTCGCCGGCAAGAAGATCGGGACGAACGCGCGCGGCGACGAGGCGAGCCTGCTCCTGCGCGCCGCGCTCCAGCCCTACGGGGTGCGGGTGGACGAGAAGGACATCGTCGTCGCGCCCTTCCCCGACCAGGAGCACCTCCTGAAGACCGGCGAGGTGGACGCGATCGTCGTCACCGAGCCGTTCGTCTCGGAGATCCAGGAGCACCTCGGCGCCCGGCTGATCTCCGACTTCTCCAGCGGCCCGACCAAGGACTTCCCGATGACGGGCTACGTCACGACCCGGCAGTTCGCCCGCCGGTACCCGAGGACGGTCGCGGCGTTCCAGCGGGCGTTCGTCCGCGCCCAGGCCGTCGCGGAAGACCGCGCGATCCTCCAGGAGGCGCTGCCCCGCTTCACCAAGCTGGACCCGCAGATCATCAGCGCGATGAACCTGCCCGCCTACCCGACGTCGGTCAGCGCGACCCGCCTGCAGCGCGTCGCCGACATCATGCGCGAGTTCGGCTACATCCGCCAGAAGGTGGACGTGACGGCGATGGCGGCGCCGATCGGGCCGTGAGCCGGGCGGGCTACTTGGCGTCGGCGTAGCAGTCGACCACGGACGTCTCCATCGGGAACACGACCGGCGTGCCGGGGAACAGCAGGTCGCGGGCCTCGTCGGCCGCGTCCGGGACGGCCGCCGCGACCGCGTCCGCGAACGCCGCCGGGGTGTGGACGATCACCTCGTCGTGCTGGAAGAACACCAGCCGGGGCGGCCCGAGCGCGGTCAGCCGGCGGCGCAGCGCGCCGAGCAGCGCCAGCGCCCAGTCGGCGGCGGTGGCCTGGACGACGAAGTTGCGCGTGAACCGGCCCCGGCCGCGCGTCGCCGCCGCCGCGCGGTCCCCGCCCGCCGACGTGAGCGCGCGCCACTCGGCCGACGGCGGCGGGCAGGTCCGGCCGAGCAGCGACCGGACGAGATGCCCCCGCTCCCCCGCCCGCGCGGCGGTCTCGACGTACTCGAACGCGTCCGGGAACCGCTGTTTGAGGACGGCGAGCAGCCCGGCGGCGTCGCCCGTCCCGCCGCCGTACATCGCCGAGAGCAGCGCGAGTTTCGCCTGGTCGCGCGGGGCGACCGCGCCGCCGGACGGGAACGCGCCGGCCAGCGCGGCGTACAGGTCGCCGTGCGCCGCCGCGTCGGCGAACGCCCGGTCGCCCGCGAGCGCGGCGAGGACGCGGGGTTCGAGCTGCGCGGCGTCGGCGACGACGAGCTTCCAGCCCGGATCGGCGACGACGGCGCGGCGCAGCGTGCGCGGGATCTGGAGCGCGCCGCCGCCGTGCCCGGCCCACCGGCCCGACACGACGCCGCCGACGATGTACTCGGTGCGGAACCGGCCGTCCCGCACCCACGCGTCCAGCCACGCCCAGCCGTGCGCGGTGTGCAGCCGCGCCAGCTCCTTGTACTCCAGCAGCAGCGGCACCGCCGGGTGGTCGGTCTGCTTCAGGACGTGGGCGCGCGTCGACGACACCGGACAACCCGCCGCCGCGAACGCCTTCACGAGCTGCGCCGGGGAGTCGGGGTTGACGCGGCTGCCGAACGCGGCGGCGATCCGGTCGGCGAGGTCCTGGAGGCGCTTCGGCCGCATACCGGCGGCCGGGCGCGGGCCGAGCCGTTCGGTCAGCAGCGCGTCGTGGCGCGCGGCCGACCAGGGCAGGCCGTCGGCCGCCAGCTCGGCGGCGACCAGCGCGCCCGCCGACTCGGCCGCCGCGAGCAGCGCGAACCCGGGCAGCGCGGCCGTCCGGCGGCGCTGGTCGGCGTGCACCTCGACGACGCGGTCGATGTCGTCGGGCTCGGGGCCGGTGTCGAACAGCGAGCGCTGCGGACGTTCGGCGGACGGCGGCGGATCACCCGGGACGGGCTCGCCGCGCAGCCGCGCCGAGGCCGCCGCCACCGAGCGCGGCTCGCCGTGCCGTCCGGCGTGGCCGACCAGCAGCGCCTCGGTCAGCTCCAGGTCGTGGCAGCGCGCGACGCGGACCCCGGCGCGCAGCAGCGCCGGGTACAGCCGGGCGGTGGCGGGCCACACCCAGCGTGGCGCGTCCGGTTCACGGGCCGCGACCGCCGCCGCGAGGTCGGGCACCGGAACGGCCGGGCCCGCGGGCACGCCGTCGTCGGCGAGCGGGCGCAGCACGCCCCCGCCGTCCGGCCCCGCCGCCACCGCGATCCTCACCCGTGCATTGTCGCGCGGGGGTACGACGAAACGCCGCGGCCCCGGCGTCCGCACGGGACGCCGGGGCCGGGGAGACGCGGATCAGGCCGCCAGCGGGACCTGCTGGCCGGGCGCGGTGCCCGGGTAGCGGTCCACGACCTTGTTGAGCTCGATCTGGTAGTACAGCACGCCGAAGCCGAGGATCCCGAGCAGGAACGCGAGGCCCCCGTTGCAGGACGGCTGCAGCCCGGCCGCGCGCTGCGCCTGCGCGATGCGCCCGCCGAGCTTGACGTACATGATGAGCGGCCAGATGCCGAGCGTGACGAAGCCGAAGATCAGCGACAACAGCGCGTTGGTCGCGGCGTCGCCGGTGCGGCGGTCGTAGTTGAAGAGTTCGGCGTGGACCTTGTAGAACCACACCAGCCCGTAGATGCCGAACGTGATGATCGGCAGCCCGAGCCAGGCGCCGACCGGGTTGCGGCGCTTCATGCTGTAACCGGAGGCGACCGGGGCCGGCGCGTGCTGCGGCGCCGGTGCGGGGGCGTATCCGCCCTGGTAGGCCTGCTGCTGATGCGGCTGCCCCTGCTGGGGATGGCTCATTCTGTGCTCTCCTTGGACGCGGTCATAACGCGGCCGACCGTCCGGTGTCGCCGGTCATCCTGCATGGTCGAGGGACGACTGTAGGGGAGCTGACCCGGCTTGTCCGTGGATTAAGCAACAGATTCGGGAAACCGCCTACATTTCGTTATCTGACGGACGTACCCGGAACAAGAGGGATACGCACCTCATCTTCGACCGGCGGACGCCGCTCGTGATCACCGCAGCCCGTCACGCCGAAACAGCGAATCCGCAGCTCACCGGCCGTGACATCGAGACGGAGAACGCTCTTGAAGAACGGCGGCGTGTCCCAGTCGGCCAACTCCGAGCGGAACCACTGCGGCACCTTGCGCACCGGCAGCCGCAGGAATCGCCACCGGCGGCGTCCGCCGCGCGGCACGCCGAGCGCCACCGCGACGAACCGGGCCCGCAGCGACGGCGGCGCGTCGTCGTAGCCGCGTCCGGGCCGGATGCCGAGCCGGTGCCGGACGGCGGCCGTCGCCTCGCGCGGGGACAGCTCGAACAGGCCGGGCATCCGTGTCCACTGGCCGTACAGCTTGGAGTAGCGCGACAGGGAGTCGCCGCGCAGCGGATAGCAGCGGAAGTCGTCCTCGGCGACGGTCCGGGTGCGGCGGACGACGTGCGTGGCGTGCATGAACGCCCCGCCGCCGCCCGCGACGATGTACTGGATCGTCCGGTCGCCGGCCTTCACCGGGTAGCGCTGGTAGTTGTGGATGTCGCCGCCGATCGCGGCGACGTAGTTGCAGGCCGGGTCGCGGACGATCGCGTCGACCGTCCCGCCGCCCTCGATCGGCCCGGGACGATGCCGGTCGTCCACCACCAGCGGCTTGCCGGTGACCAGCAGCTTCGGCTTCGGCCCGGCCGAAACGCCGCGCAGCCACGCGCCCTGGTCGCGGTCCAGCGTCCCGTCGATGCCGGTGTCGATGCCGACGATCCGCAGGTGCGGCGTGTCGATCGCCCAGTACGGGCCGGGCTGGACGGACCGCTGCACCGACGCCCCCCGGTAGGCCTCGCGCGCCGCGTCCAGGACGCCCTCGTCGGTCGGCGCCGCCGCGCGCCACAGCAGCCGCGCGGCCCCGGCCAGCGGCCCGCCGAACGCCGGCCGCGCGTGCCCGCCGCCGGGCTCGTCGCGCAGGTCGCAGAACACCCGGACGAAGCCGCGCAGCCCGTCGTACCAGTCGTGGTTGCCGGGCACCGCGTAGATCGGGCCGGGGTAGCCGCAGTAGGGACGGAAGAACTTTTCGGGGTAGTCGGCGGAGTCACCCGTCGGGTAGATGACGTCGCTGGCGATGACCAGGAAGTCGGTGCCCGCGCCGATCTGTTCCAGCGCCGGGACGACCGCGTACTGCGACCGGTCGCCCTCCCCGGTGTCGCCCATCAGGACGAACGAGAACTCCTCGGCCGTCCGCTGGAGCGTGAACGCCGCCGGGGTGCCGCGCTCGGCGAGGGCCGCGACCCACGCGCGGCGGATCTCGTTCGACGGGTCGCCGAACAGCCGGGCGACGACGTCGTTGCGCGACCGCCACAGCGTGGACGGCCGGTACCAGAACAGCCGCCGCGTCCGGGGCGGGACGAGCGCCTCGAACGAGCCCGGCGCCGCGCACGTCCAGCCCGCGCCGGCCTCCGACGTCCGCGAGTTGCCCGACGCGGGCTCGGGCTGGGCCGCCACGGCGGATCGTCCTCCGGGGGTGCGGAACGGTCCGCCCACAGGGAGGAGCGGGCGGTACCCGGACAGGCCGGGCACCGCCACTTTCGCGGTCGCGCGGACGGCGCGTCAAGCCGTATGCGCAAGGCGGATCCGCCTTAGTGCGCTCCCTTTCCGGTGAGGGCGCGGACCTCCAGTTCGGCGAAGCGCTCGTCGGTGCGGGCGCGCGACAGGACCGTCCCGAGGAAGGCGCACAGGAACCCGACCGGGATGGAGATCAGGCCCGGGTTCTGGAGCGGGAACGGCGCGACGGTGTCGGCGCTGAACAGGGCGTCGGCGTTGCCCTTGGGCAGCGTGCCGGACGCGCCGCCCCAGCAGATCGGGCTGAGCAGGACGAGCCCGACCGCCGCGACGAGCCCGCCGTAGATCCCGGCGACCGCGCCGCTCGTGTTGAACCGCCGCCAGAACAGCGAGAACAGCAGCGTCGGCAGGTTGGCCGACGCGGCGACCGCGAACGCCAGCGCGACGAGGAACGCCACGTTCAGCCCGCGCGCGAAGATCGACAGCACGATCGCGACCGCGCCGATGACGAGCGCCGACAGCCGCGCGACCCGGACCTCGTCGCGTTCGGTGGTCTTCCCGCGCCGCAGGACGCTCGCGAAGATGTCGTGCGCGAACGACGAGGACGACGCGAGCGTCAGCCCGGCGACGACCGCGAGGATCGTCGCGAACGCCACCGCCGCGATGACCGCGAGGAACACCGCGCCGCCGGTGGTGCCCGCGCCGCCGCCGAGGTGCTCGGCGAGCTGCGGCGCGGCCGTGTTGCCGCCCTTGTCCTGCGCGACGATGGCCTTGCCGCCGACGAGCGCGGCGGCGCCGAACCCGATGACCAGCGTCATCAGGTAGAACACGCCGATGATGCCGATCGCCCAGTTGACCGACGCGCGCGCGGCGCGGGCGTCGGGGACGGTGTAGAAGCGGATGAGGATGTGCGGCAGCCCCGCGGTGCCGAGGACGAGCGCGAGCCCGAGCGACAGCAGGTCCAGCTTGGACCAGGCGTCGGTCGCGCCGTACTTCAGGCCGGGCTCCAGGAACGCGGCGCCCTTGCCGCTGCGGTCGGCCGCCGCGCCGAGCAGGTCGGACGGGTTGAACCCGTACTTGGCGAGCACCCAGACCGTCATGACGAGCGCGCCGCTCATGAGCAGGACGGCTTTGACGATCTGGACCCAGGTCGTCCCCTTCATCCCGCCGACCGTCACATAGAAGATCATCAGTGCGCCGACCAGGACGATCGTCCAGACTTTGGCGGCCTCGCTGGACGTCCCGAGCAGCAATGACACGAGCGCCCCCGCGCCGACCATCTGCGCGAGCAGGTAGAAGATCGACACGACGATGGTGGAGATCCCGGCCGCCGCGCGGACGGGCCGCTGCCGCATCCGGAACGCCAGCACGTCCGCCATCGTGAACCGGCCCGAGTTGCGCAGCATCTCGGCGACGAGAAGCAGCGCGACGAGCCAGGCGACCAGGAACCCGATCGAGTAGAGGAACCCGTCGTAGCCGGACAGCGCGAACATGCCCGCGATGCCGAGGAACGACGCCGCCGACATGTAGTCGCCGCCGATGGCGAGGCCGTTCTGGAGCGGGGAGAAGGAGCGTCCGCCCGCGTAGTAGTCGGCGGCGGTCCGCGTCTGCCGGCTCGCCCGGATCGTGATGAAGAGGGTGATCGCGACGAACACGGCGAACAGCGCGATCGAGATCGTCCGGTGCTCGTTCTCCGAGGTGGCGAGGACCAGGGGGGCGCTCATGACGCGTCCTCCGACGCGCCGACGGCGGCGGCCAGCGGTTCGAGCCTGCGGCGCGCGTACCGCTCGTACGACCAGGCGATGAGGAACGTCGACACGAATTGCAGCAGCCCGAAGACCAGCGCCACGTTGATGTTGCCCACGACCTTGGTGCCCATGAAGCCGCGCGCGTAGGCCGACAGCACGACGTACAGCAGGTACCAGACGAGGAACGCCACCGTCATCGGCAGGACGAAGCGGCGGAACGCCGAGCGCAGCCGCGCGAACTCGGGGCTCTCGGCGAGGGAGAGGAACGCCGCTTGGTCGGGAGCGGACGGCGTTCCGGGCGAATCGGTTGTCACATGTACCTCCGGCGTTGGTCGCCATCGGCGTCTACCCGGCCGGGAAGTCGGTCACACCGGGTGACGCCGCGCGGACCCTTCGGGTCCTATCGGTTCATGAGAGCAAGAACCGGCGCGGTCCGTGGAGGGTGGGAGATGAGACCGAAGCGGGGACGATGCAGAAATGAGACCCACGTCACAATGGATGCGCTCTATGCCGTCCGGACGCGTCGAGGCGCGGCCTCCGCCGAGGGAGGCCGCGCCGAAATCCGCGCCGCTCGGCCGTGCCGGAACGATCGGGTCAGCGTCCGCCGTCCGGCCGGCCCCGGTCCGCGGCCCGCGCGGGGAGCCGCCGGACGGGAACGGGTCCGGCCGCACACGGCGGCCGGACCCGGATGAGCGTGGCGGGCGCCGGCGCCACCCCCGTCGACACCGGCGCCACCACGGCGGGGTGGCCTGCGGGCATCATGAGTCCCCCCAGAACGGCGTGCGTGACGCCTCTCATGATGCCTCCAGCAGACGACCCGAAAGCCCCCAACCGGGACTTACCAGGAACGCTACCGAGGCCGTTGTCATGGGGGCGTAAACCGCCATGCCGGTGGCCGCCAAGCTTTCACGGCGCGAGGATCCGCAGGGCCCCGGGCAGCACGCGGACGGTCACGGGCAGCGTGCCGGGCAGTTCGCCGTCCGCGCCGTAGGGCAGCTCGCGGGCCGCCTCGATCCGCACCTCGCGGCCCCGCACGACCCGCACCTGCGGCCGGTGGACGTGGCGGCCGTCCTCCAGCTCGCGCATGACGGAGAAGAACATGGTCTTCGGGCCGTCGCCGACGATCACCACGTCGAGCAGCCCGTCGTCCGCGCGGGCGTCCGGCGCTATGCGGCGGCCGAAGCCGTAGTAGCCGGAGTTGGCGGCGACGACGGTGTAGCCGCGCTCGCGGTACTCGACGCCGTCGACCGTGACGCGGTAGTCGGCGGGCCGCCAGCCGAGCACGGCCCGCAGCGCGCCCGCGTAGTAGGACGCCGAGCCGCGCAGCAGCCGGGACCGGTTGGCGTACCGTCCCGCGACGGCGTCCACGCCCGCGTAGACGCTGCCGAGCACCGCGACTCCGTTGGCCTCGATCGCGTCCACCGCGCGCGGCGTGCCGTCCAGCAACAGCGGGGCAAGCGCGTCCGGCGCGGCGGGGATCGCGAGCTGGCGGGCGAAGTCGTTGCCGCGTCCGGCCGGGACGATCCCGAACACCGAGCCCGTCCCGGCGAGCGCGCCGCCGACCGCGCCCGCCATGCCGTCGCCGCCGACCGCGAGCGCGACGCGTCCGGCGCCGGCCGCCGCGCGGGCCAGCTCGGCGGCGTGCGCGAGGCTGCGCGTGTGCTCGACGGCGACGTCGGCGCCCGCGTCGCGCAGCCGCCGGGCGAGCGGGTGCACGGCCGCCGCGCCGTCCGCCGCCGGGTTGACGACGACGGTGAAGCTCCGCCCGCTCACAACGCGCCCGCTCATCACGCGTCTCCGGGCAGCAGGATCCCGGGGTTCAGGATCCCCGACGGGTCCAGCGCCGCCTTCACGGCCCGCAGGACGTCCGCGCCGAGCGGGCCGATCTCGCGGCCGTACCCGGCGCGGTGGTCGGTGCCGACGCCGTGGTGGTGGGAGACCGTCCCGCCCGCCGCGAGGATGGCGTCGGTGGCGGCGTCCTTGGCCTTCGCCCAGTGGGCGACGGGGTCGTCCGCGTCCTGCGCGGACACGACGGTGAAGTACAGCGATGCTCCGGTTTCGTACACGTGCGAAATGTGGCACAGGACGAGCGGCGGGGTCCCGGACTCGGTGAGCGTGGTCGTCAGTGCGTCCCGGACGGCCGCGTACAGCGCGGGGATCCGGGACCAGAACGCGGCGGTCTCCAGCGTCTCGGCGAACGCCCCGGCGTCGAGCAGCGCGTCGCGCAGGTAGGGCGCGGCGAACCGGCCGCGCTCCCACTTGTCCCCCGGCTCGGCGCCGAGCGGCTCGCCGCCCGCCTCGGTGAGCCGGACGCGGGCGAGGTCGCGGGCGGCGGCGATCTCGGCGTCCGTCCCCTCGAAGCCGAGGACGGCCAGGCACCCGGCGCCCGATCCTAGGGATGCGCCGACGGCGGACGGGTCGGCGAGCCCGACGAGCGTCTCGGTCTCGTCCGACAGGCGCAGCACGGCGGGCCGGGGACCGTCCTGGGCGAGGCGGCGCAGCGCGGCCGTGCCCGCCGCGAAACCGGGGAACCGCCAGCCTTCGTAGGCCGTCCCGGCGGGCCGGGGGCGGATCCGCACGGTCACCGAGGTGATCACGCCGAACGCGCCCTCGGAGCCGAGGACGAGCTGGCGCAGGTCGGGCCCGGCGGCCGAGCGCGGCGCGCGGCCGAGGTCGAGCGTCCCGGCGGGCGTGGCGACGGTGAGGCCGACGACCATGTCGTCGAACCGCCCGTACCCGGCGGACGCCTGCCCGCTGGACCGGGCCGCCGCGAACCCGCCGATCGTCGCCCACTCGTAGGACTGCGGGAAGTGGCCGAGCGTGTAGCCGCGCTCGTTCAGCAGCGCCTCGGCGGCGGGGGCGCGCAGGCCGGGCTCCAGGACGGCCGTGCGCGACTCCTCGT
This sequence comes from Actinomadura rubteroloni, assembly GCF_002911665.1. NCBI lineage: Bacteria > Bacillati > Actinomycetota > Actinomycetes > Streptosporangiales > Thermomonosporaceae > Actinomadura > Actinomadura rubteroloni. The sequence goes on along the minus strand of NZ_MTBP01000004.1, from coordinate 469,367 downwards.
CCAGGTCCAGCAGCGTGTCCATGCGGCGCAGGTCGAGCGCGACGAACGGGCGGTCGCCGCGCGGGGCGAGGCCGCCGACGACGGACGTCCCGCCGCCGAACGGCACCACCGCGACGTCCAGGTCCGCGCAGCGGCGCAGCACGTCCAGGACCTCGGCGTGCGAGCCGGGCAGCACGACGGCGTCGGGCGCGGCGGCGGCGTCGCCCGCGCGCAGGCGCAGCAGGTCCGGCGTGGACTTGCCGCGCGTGTGCCGGACGCGGGCCTCGGCGTCGGTCCGGACGTGCGGGACGCCCACGACCCCGGCCAGCGCGGTGTAGGCGGCGTACTCCAGCCGGGACGCGGGCGGCGCGACGTCGGCGAGGTCGGCCGGGGGCGCGGCGGCGGGCCGGACGCCGAGCAGGTCGCGCAGCAGCCCGGCCGCCGCGTCCGGCAGCGGCGCGGCGGCGCCGGGGTCGCCCCAGCCGCGCCACAGCATGTCCTGGGTCATCGTTCTTCCTGTCCGTCGAATGTGCTTACACTGTGACACGTGACGTCGAATCGTAACAACAGGACGGACGAGGACGCCGTCCTCGACGCCGCGCGCGACTGCGTGCTGGCCGTCGGGGTCCGCCGTACGACCCTCACCGACATCGCGCGCCGCGCGGGCGTGTCGCGGATGACGCTGTACCGCCGCTGGCCGGACGTCCGGACGATCGTCGCCGACCTCATGACCCGCGAGTGGACGGCCCTCCCGGTCGAGATGCCGGCCGGCGCCGACGCCCGGACCCGGCTCGTGGCCGCCCTGGTGGACGGCGTCGCGACCTTCCGCGCCCACCCGCTGCTGCGCAAGATCCTGGAAGTCGACCCCGAACTGCTGCTCCCCTACGTCCTGGACCGGCTCGGCGCGACGCAGCGGCGGTTCCTGGAGCTGTTCGAGGCCGCGATCCGCGCCGGGCACGACGACGGGTCGATCCGGCCGGGCGACGCGGCGCGGCAGGCGCGGGCGCTGCTGCTCGTCGTGCAGTCGTTCGCGCTGTCGGGCCCGGCGGCGACGCGCGACGCCGAACTGCCCGCCGACGGCCTGGACGACGAGCTGCGCCGCGTCCTGGACGGGGCGCTGGCCCCGTGACCGGCCCCCGGGCGTCCTCGCTGAACGCCGCGCGGCGGGCCCGCGAGCTGGCCGCGCTGCCCGGCGAGGTCGTGGACGTCCTCGTCGTCGGGCTCGGCGCGACCGGCGCGGGCGTGGCGCTGGACGCGGCGTCGCGGGGCCTGTCGGTCGCCGCGATCGACGCGCACGACCTGGCGTTCGGGACGTCGCGGTGGAGTTCCAAGCTGATCCACGGCGGGCTGCGGTACCTGGCGTCCGGGCACGTCGGGATCGCGCGCGAGAGCGCCGTCGAGCGCGGGATCCTCATGACCCGCACCGCGCCGCACCTCGTCCGGGCACAGCCGTTCGTGCTACCGCTGACGCCCGCCGTCCCCCGTCTCCAGGGTGCTCTGGCGGCGGCGGGGCTGGTCGCGGGCGACGCGCTGCGGGCCGCCGCCGGCACGCCCCGCGCCGTCCTGCCCGGCCCGCGCCCGCTGGCGCCCGCCGCCGCGCTCGGGCTCGCCCCGGCGCTGTCCCCGGCGGGCCTGCGCGGCGGGCTGCTGTCGTTCGACGGGCGGGTCGCCGACGACGCCCGGCTCGTCACCGCGATCGCCCGCACCGCCGCCGCGCACGGCGCCCGGATCCTCACCCGCTGCCGGGCGCTCGCGCTGGCGGGCGACGGCGCCCAGGTCCGCAACGAGCTGACGGGCGCCGAGTTCGGGATCCGCGCCCGCGCGGTCGTCAACGCGGCCGGGGTGTGGGCGGGCGGGCTCGTGGACGGCGTCGCGCTGCGGCCCTCGCGCGGCACCCATCTCGTCCTGCGCGCCGAAAGCCTGCCGGGACTGCGCGCCGGGCTGCACGTGCCCATTCCGGGGGCGGCGAATCGGTTCGTGCTCGTCCTGCCGCAAGGCGACGGCCGTGTCTACGTGGGCCTCACCGACGAACCGGTGGACGGGCCCGTCCCCGACGTCCCCGAGCCAGCGCCCGGCGAGATCGGCTTCCTGCTGGACGTCCTCGGCTCCGTGCTGGCCGCGCCGGTGCGCCGCGCGGACGTGGCGGGCGCGTTCGCGGGCCTGCGCCCCCTGCTGGACGGCGGCGGGTCCACGGCCGACCTATCGCGCAGGCACGCCGTTGTCACCTCGCCGAACGGCGTTGTCACCGTCGTCGGCGGCAAGCTGACCACCTACCGGCGGATGGCGCAGGACGCGGTCGACGCGCTGGTCCGCGCCGGGCGCGTCACGGCCCCGCCGTCCAGGACGGACCGGATCCCGCTGGTCGGCGCCGGGCCCGCCGGGCCGGACGCGCCCGCCCGGCTCGTCGCCCGCTACGGCGCCGAGGCCCCGCTGGTCGCCGCCGACCCGGAGCTGCTGGAGCCCGTCGTGCCCGGCTCGCCGGTGCTGCGCGCCGAGCTGGCCTGGGCCGTCCGGCACGAGGGCGCGCTGTCGGCAGACGACCTGCTCGACCGCCGCACCCGGCTCGGGCTGGTCGCCGCCGACCGGGCCGCCGCGCTGCCCGTCGCGTCCGCCCTGCTCACGCGCGGGTGAGGAGCCCGGGTCCTGCGGGTATGGCGTGTCTCACCCGGGGTCGGTGTGACGGGAGAGGTGAGGTTAGCCTAACCTCGTGCTTACACCGGGTGACCGGTGGAATCGACGGGGGGAAGGGACTCGTGACGCGCGACAACGGCTGCGACCACTGCCCGGGGAGCCACTCGGGCGAGCGGCCCTGCCTGGCGAGCGCCACGACCGGCGCCCGGTCCTGGCTGCTGGTCGAGCATCCCGGGCCGTGGCCCGAGCGCGTCGAAGACCTGCCCGCGGGGCCCGTGGGCGACGCCGTCCGCGCGGCTCGCGCCGCCGGGGTCCGGCCGCAGCTCGTCCGGCGTCCGGGGCGGCGCCGCGCGACCCCGCCCGTCCAGGTCTACGCGGGGTACTCCGCGCCGGGCGCAAAGGTGTGGCTGGAGGGCCGGGAGCTGGCCGACCCGGCCGAACTGGCCGGACTCGATTTCGCCGCGCTCGCCGCCGGGCGCAGCCCCGGGCTCGGCGACCGCGTTCCCGGACCCGTCCTGCTGGTCTGCACGCACGGCCGCCGCAACGCCTGCTGCGCCCGCACGGGCGCCCCGCTGGCCCGCGCGCTCGCCCGCCGCTTCCCCGGCCCGGTCTGGGAGACCACGCACGTCGGCGGGGACCGGTTCGCCGCCAACCTCGTCTGCCTGCCGCACGCCCTGTACTACGGCGATCTCGGCACCGCCGAGGCCGTGGACGCCGTGACGGCCTACACGCGCGGCGAGGTCGCGCCGGCGCGGCTGCGCGGACGGGCCGGGCAGCCCGAGCCCGTCCAGGCCGCCGAGCACTTCGTCCGGGCGCGGACGGGCGTTCTCGGGATCGACGCCGTCCGCGTCGAATCACTGACCGGGACTTCTCCGTATGAAGCGGTCGTATCGGCCGGAGAAGCCCGTTATCGGGTCGTCATCGAGCGCGCGAAGGCGGCGGCTCCGTGCGGGCCGGACTGCCGGGAGAACCTGGAAACCTACATTGTTAGGGACCTCACCCTTCTCAACGCCGCCGCCCTCGTGTAATCTCTCGAAGGCCCCATTCGTGGGCTTCCCTGTCGCACGACCCCAGCTTCCGGATCACCGGGCGGGGAACAGAGCGGCAACTTCAGACGTTGGACTATTCGGCGCTTCGGACGCATCACGGGCGAAGCACGTCGAGCGTCCATGTCCGCAATTGCTCGGTAAAACCAATCAAGGTGGGTGTTCCATGGCTCAGGTACGTCGGCAGGCAAACCTCCCTCGTCCCTCATGGGGCTGGCAGGACGCCGCGGCGTGCCGGGGAGAAGACCTCGTGCTCTTCTTCGGCCCCGACGGTGAGCGCCAGCCCGAACGTGAGATCCGCGAGCGCAAGGCCAAGCAGATCTGCATGGGCTGTCCCGTCCGCTCGGAATGCCTGGACTACGCCGTGTCCCGTCCCGAGAAGTACGGGACGTGGGGCGGCCTGAACGAGGACGAGCGCGCCTCCGAGCGCCGTCGCCGGATGCGCCGCGCGAACGCCGCCTGACGGCTCGCGCGGCGGACGCGGTCCCTCCGGCCGCGCACGCATCCGCACGATCACCCCGGCACGCCACCGGACCCCGAAAACGTCACGGCCCCGCTCGCGCGGGGCCGTTCGCGTGTCCGGGGAAAATCGGCACCGCGCGGGACGCGCGATGCCGAAGAAAGATCACGGGAAGCGCTTATACCGCATGGCCTACTGGTGCGTAGGCCATTTCACGCAATCGCAAAGAACGGCTTTCGCGGCCCCGCTCACGCGCGCAGCGCGGCGACCACCTCGGCGTCGGTCGTCTGCGCGAAGTCCTCGTACCACTGCCCGACGGCGAAGAACGGGACGGGCTCGGCCAGCGTGACGATCTCGTCGGCGTCGGCCCGCAGCGCCCGGACGGTGTCGGCCGCCCCCACCGGAACCGCCAGCACCAGCCGGGCGGGCCGCCGGGCGCCGACGGCCTTCAGCGCGGCGCGGGCAGTGGAGCCCGTGGCGAGGCCGTCGTCCACCACGACGACCGTCCGGCCCGCCATGTCCGGCGGCGGGCGGTCGCCCCGGTAGGTGGCCACACGGCGGTCCAGCTCGGCCCGCTCGGCCTCGATGACCGGGGCCAGTTCGTCGGCGGTCACACCGGCCTCCGCCAGCAGCGCCGGGTCGAGCGCGGGCTCGCCGCCCTCGGCCACGGCGCCCACCGCCAGCTCCGGCTGGCCCGGCGCCCCGATCTTCCGGGTCACCAGGACGTCCAGCGTCCCGTTCAGCGCCCGCGCCACTTCGGCCGCCACCGGCGTCCCGCCGCGCGGCAGCCCGAGCACGAGCGCCCCCTCCAGGTTCCGCGGGACGAGACGTCCGGCCAGCTCTCGTCCCGCCGCGACTCGATCGGCGAATGGCACGTTCACGCCAGCGCCCCTACCCGGCGGGTGCCGGTTTTGGAACCTTCAGGAGGCGGTGAGCCAGCGGACGGGGTTGTCGCGCAGGATGCCGTCCAGCGTCGCCTCGTCCACTCCGGCCGCGCGCAGGGCGGGCAGGAAGGTCGTGAACAGGTAGCCGTAGCCCGCGCCGCCGTAGCGGGTCACCTGGCCCATCCGGGCGATGCCGGTGCTCAGCAGGATCCGGTCGGCGTGCCCGGCCTCCAGCAGCTCCATGACGGCCCGCACGCGGGCGCCGATCGCGGCGGCGTCGTCCCCGGCGAGGACGAGCGACCCGAACGCGACATAGGCGCCGCTCTCGGCGATCTTGCGGGTGGCGCCCGCGTCGTCGGCGCGGTCCTGGCGGCCGACGGCGATCCGGGCGGGGCTCGTCCCGGCGGTCGTGAGGATCTCCAGCTCGGCGAGCCCGGCGCGGCCGTAGGTGGCGATCGCGAGGCCCGAGTAGCGGGACGCCTGGGCGGCGGCGCGCAGCGCGCGCTCCTCGTCCCGGCTCGGCACCTCGTTCCAGGTGCCGACCTCCCCGATGACGCCCGGCAGCGAGCTGGTGCCGTCCATCCCGAAGCCGATCTCGGCGAGCAGCCGCTCGGCGAGCCGGTCCACGTCGGCCTCGCGGACGTAGGCGGGGTGGAACGGCTCTGCGAAGAACCCGGTCGCGGCGACCACGGGCACGCGCGCGCCGGCGCTGATCCGCGCCAGCGCGGCGGCGTTGCGGCCCATCCCCCCGCAGGTGAGGTCGATGACGAGGCCGAGGCCCCGGTCGGTGCGCAGCCGCGTCAGCTCGGCGGTGACGGCCTTCTCCTCGTCCAGCCAGCGGCCGGGGTCGGACGGCGTCGCCGCGGGGCGCGAGGGCCAGCGCAGATCGAGCTGGAGGTGCTCGTGCGCCAGCACCGGACCGGTGATGGCGGACGTCGGAATCGTGCCCGTGACGGTGCGCAGCCGCCCGGGCTCCTCACGAGGGGTCATGTAATCCGACATTACGACATGTTTGGCCATTTCAAACGGTGTATCGGGTTTGTTTTACCCTAGATCGGGGAGGCGCCGCCGTCCGGGGTCGCGGCGGCGCGGACGGCGCGGGCGCGGGCCGTCCCGGCGCTCGGCCAGCGGCGGTCGATCTCGGCGTTGAGCGCGGCGCCGATCAGCACCGCGAGCGCGGCGATGTAAAGCCAGCCGAGCACGGCGATGGCCGCCGACAACGACCCGTACACCGACACCCCGCTCAGCGAACCGGCCAGGTAGGTGCGCAGGAAGAAGCTGCCGAAGACGAGCATGACGAGCGCCAGCACCGCGCCGGGGACCTCGCGCCACCAATTCGTCCGCACCGGGACGCTCATGTGGTAGAGCAGCGCCAGGAAAACGACGGTCAGCGTCACGACCACGGGCCAGTACAGCAGTTCGATCACGGTCCCCCCGTCCGGGACGGCCCGGCGCGCCAGCGACGGCCCCGCCACCAGCAGCGGGATGACCACGATCATCACGACGAGCCCGACGAGGTAGAGCAGGAACGCCCGGACGCGCGTCCGGATCATTCCGCGCACGCCCGACAGCCCGTAGGCGATCGTGATCGTGTCGACGTACACGTTGGTGGCGCGCGACCCGGCCCACAGCGACAGCAGGAACCCGACCGACACCAGGTCCGGCCGGCCGCCCTTGATCACGTCGTCCAGCAGCGGCACGACCACGTCGTGGACGGCCGACGGCGTCAGCACCCGCTGCGCCTGCTCGATGAGCCAGGCCCGGCTGTCGGCGATCGTGTCGGCGCCGAGCAGCCCGGTGAAGTGCCCCATCGTGCCGACGAGCCCGATCGCGAGCGGCGGCAGCGACAGCAGCGCGAAGAAGGCCGCCTCGGCGGCGAGCCCGGTGACCCGGTGCCGGAACGCCGTGACGGTCGTCCCCCGCACGAGCGCCCAGGCCGTCCGCGCGACCCGGCGGACCCCCGCCGGCAGAGCGCCCCAAGCCCGCACAATCCACCCGCGCACCGCGCCCGCCCACCGCGCGGCGCGGGCGATGGGCTGCCGGTCGGTGATCTCGTCCCCCCTGGTCGCGGTCCGGTCGGCGGCACCGTCCGGGCGGTCCGGGTCCGGCGGGCCGGACGGCGGACCCTGCGGGCCGGGTGTTCCCGAAACGGTGGTCACAGCGCCTCACGGTAGGGGGTCTGCTCGCGGTCTACCCGCTTTGACGGCGCCCACCGCGATCCGGATCATGATCGTTTCGCGGGACGGGGGGCGCCGTTCCGGACACCGGGGACGATCGGCGACAATGAACCCATGATCTGTGTCGCCTGCCGCGAGGACCACCACGGCGCGTGCCGCGGCGGCTCGTGGTGCGACTGCCAGCACCAGCCGCCGGCCGCCGAGCGCGACGACGCCGCCGCGACCGCCCCTAGCGGACCGGGCGCCGAACCGGCTGAACCTCCGGTGAACTGGAGGCGGCAGGGATGACACTTCTCACCCGTCCGCATTCCGGACACAACTGGACAGTGGACGGATCCGCATGTCAGAGTCGACGCATGACTGCTGCGGACCCCCTGCTGGTGATGCGCCGGCACGTGGACTTCCTGCGCGTCCGCAGCGCGATCTGTCTGTGACGCCCCGACCACGCCCCCATCGTTGACTCGCGGGCGCGTGGCGCATCGGCGTCACCCATGACACCACCCTGCTCAGCGTCGAGCCGGCTGTCAGAGAGCCGCCGTGCGCTACGCGTCCTCCACCTGGATTAGGACGCGCGCCGTGCCACCTGCGACCAAGCGCAAGCGAGGCGAGGGCCAGTGGGCCCTCGGCTACCGCGAACCCCTCAACAAGAACGAAGAGAACAAGAAGAACGACGACGGGCTGAACGTCCGCCGCCGGATCCTCGACGTCTACTCCAAGGCCGGCTTCGACTCGATCGACCCCGCCGACCTGCGGGGAAGGTTCCGCTGGTTCGGGCTCTACACGCAGCGCAAGCCGGGCATCGACGGCGGCAAGACGGGCGCGCTGGAGGACGAGGAGCTCGACGACCGCTACTTCATGCTGCGCGTCCGCATCGACGGGGGCCAGCTCGACAGCGCGCAGCTCCGGACGCTCGCCGACATCTCGGTGAAGTACGCGCGGGGCACCGCCGACATCACCGACCGGCAGAACATCCAGTACCACTGGATCCGGATCGAGGACGTCCCGGCGATCTGGGACGCGCTGGAGGCGGTCGGCCTCGGCACGATGGAGGCGTGCGGTGACACGCCCCGCGTCATCATCGGGTGCCCGCTGGCCGGGATCGCGGCGGACGAGGTGATCGACGGCGGCCCGCAGGTCCGCGAGATCTACGACCGCTACATCGGCTCGAAGGAATTTTCCAACCTGCCGCGGAAGTTCAAGACGGCCGTGAGCGGCTGCACGGCGCACTGCACGGTCCACGAGATCAACGACGTGGCCTTCGTCGGCGTGGTCGACGCCGAGGGCAACACGGGCTACCAGGCGTTCGTCGGCGGCGGCCTGTCGACCAACCCGATGTTCGCCAAGAGCCTCGGGGTGTTCGTCCGGCCCGAGCAGGTCCACGAGGTGTGGAAGGGCGTCATCTCGATCTTCCGGGACTACGGGTACCGGCGGCTGCGGCACCGCGCCCGCATCAAGTTCCTGATGGCGGACTGGGGCGCGGAGAAGTTCCGCGAGGTGCTGGAGAAGGAGTACCTCGGGTACGCCCTGCCGGACGGTCCCGAGCCCGCCGCGCCGCTGCCCAACCGCGACCACGTCGGGGTCCGGCCGCAGAAGGACGGGAACTTCTACGTCGGCTTCGCGCCGCGCGTCGGCCGCGTCAACGGCGAGCTGCTCGGCGCGATCGCCGACCTGGCCCGGCGCTACGGGTCGGGACGGGTGCGCACGACGGCCGAGCAGAAGATGGTGATCCTCGACGTGCCCGAGGAGAACACCGCGCCGCTCGCCGCCGCGCTCGCCGAGCACGACCTCCAGGTGAACCCGTCCACGTTCCGCCGCAACACGATGGCCTGCACCGGCATCGAGTACTGCAAGCTCGCGATCGTCGAGACCAAGCAGCGCGCGATGGACCTGATGGACGAGCTGGAGAAGCGCCTCCCCGAGTTCGACCAGCCGCTGTCCATCAACGTCAACGGCTGTCCGAACGCCTGCGCCCGCATCCAGGTCGCCGACATCGGCCTGAAGGGCCAGCTCGTCGTGGACGACAACGGCGACCAGGTGGAGGGCTTCCAGGTCCACCTCGGCGGTCAGCTCGGCGCGACGTTCGGCAAGAAGGTCCGCGGGCTGAAGACGACGTCCGACGGGCTGACCGACTACGTCGAGCGGGTCGTCCGCAGCTACGACGCCCAGCGCGCGGACGGGGAGTCGTTCGCCGCGTGGGTGCGGCGGGCCGACGACGCCGACCTGAAGTGACCGTGCCGGGGCGCTCCCGCCCCGGCGAACGAAGGGAGATCTCATGAGTGAGCGTGCCGCTCCCTTCTACTGCCCCTACTGCGGCGACGAGAACCTCGTCCCGCTGGAGGCGGAGGGGACGTGGTCGTGCCGAGACTGTGTCCGTTCCTTCCGTCTCTCGTTCCTCGGTGTTGGAGCGCCCCAGCCTGTGAAGGAGGATCCCCGGTGACCGTGCTGGAGATCGACAGACCCACCCTCGATCTGGAGGACATCGTCGAGTCCGCGGCGAGCGCCCTGGAGGGCGCGCCCGCGCTCGAGGTGATCCGCTGGGCGTCCGCGACGTTCGGCGACCGCATCTGCCTGACGTCCTCGATGTCGGACGCCGCGCTCATCCATCTCGTGTCCAAGGTGAAGCCGGGTATCGACGTCCTGTTCGTGGACACCGGCTACCACTTCGCCGAGACGATCGGTACGCGCGACGCCGTCGAGGCCGTGTACCCCGTGAACGTCATCAACGTGACCCCGTCCCGGACGGTCGCCGAGCAGGAGGCCGCGCTCGGTCCGCGCCTGTACGGCCGCAACCCCGACCTGTGCTGCCACCTGCGCAAGGTCGAGCCGCTCGGCCGCGCGCTGGAGGGCTACATGGCGTGGTTCAGCGGCATCCGGCGGGACGAGACGGCCAGCCGCCGCGACCGCCGCGTGGTCGAGTGGGACCGCAAGCGCGGCATGGTGAAGGTCAACCCGATCCTCGGCTGGACGCAGGACGACATGGACAACTACATGTCCGACAACGGCGTCCTCGTGAACCCGCTGCACTACGACGGCTTCCCGTCGATCGGCTGCGAGCCCTGCACGAGCCGCGTCGCGCCCGGCGAGGACCCGCGCAGCGGCCGGTGGGCCGGAATGGGCAAGACCGAGTGCGGCATCCATCTCTGACCGTCCCCCCGATGGTGGCGGTGGCGCACGGGAGCCGTGACCCGCGTGCCGCCGCCACCGTGGCGGACCTGCTGGACGCGGTGCGCGCGTTGCGTCCGGACGTGCCCGTCCACGGGTCGTTCCTGGACCACGCGCCGCCCGCGCCCGAGCGGGTGCTGGCGGGGCTGGCGGACGGCGGCGCGGAGTCGGCGGTGGTCGTGCCGCTGCTGCTGACGGCCGCCTACCACAGCAAGACCGACATTCCGGGCGTGCTGGCGCGGGTGCGGCGTCCCCGGCTGCGGGTCCGGGTGGCCGCGACGCTCGGTCCCGACCCGCTGATCCTCGCGGCACTGGAGCGGCGGCTGGCCGAGGCGGGCGCGGACGATCCGGACGTTCCGGTCGTGCTGGCCGTGGCGGGATCGCGGGATCCGGCGGCGAACGCGTCCGTCCGCGCATTGGCCCGGGGGTGGCCGGGACGCACGGCCGTCGCGGCGTTCGCGTCGGGGACCGGGATCCGGCCGGACGCGGCGGTGGCGGCGCTGCGGGCGTCCGGCGCGCGGCGCGTGGCGGTGGCGTCGTGCTTCCTCGCACCAGGACACTTCGCCGACCGGGTGCGGCGGGAGGCGGGCGCGGACGCGGTGTCGCCCGTCCTCGGCGCGGCCCCGGAGATCGCGGAGCTGATCGTCGCCCGGTACGCGGCGGCACGGGCGCAGGCGGCGCCCGCGCGGGCCGTGTGACGGACGTGCCGGAGCGGGTAGGCGCCCGCCCATGAGCGAACGCGACGACCCCGGGCACGCGCCCCGGGAGACCGACGACGAGTGCTACGCCCCCGTCACCCGGGGGTCGGACTGGCGCGGCCGGACGGTGCCCGGCGCGGGGACGCCCGGCACCAGCGGGACCGGCGTGCCCGGCGTGGAGACCGAGTGGGCGGACGCGCGCGACGACTGGCGGGCCTCGCTGCGGCCCGATGAGGAGGGCGTGGAGCGCGCCGAACGGGACGACGACTCGCGCTGAGCCGGTATTGACCGATCGTCCAATGCGGGGCTAGCGTCGGTCCGCCCTCCCGAAAGGAACCACGTCATGGCCCTTCTGCGCACCGCCGGACTCGTCCTGGCCGCCACCGGCGCCGCCCACTTCGCGGCGCCGCGGGCGTTCGCGCCCGTCACCCGGATCGCCTTCCCGGAGAACACGCGGGCCTGGATCCAGCGCAACGGCGCGACGGAGATCGCGCTCGGCCTCGCGCTGACCGCCCGGCGGACGCGCCGCGCCGGCCTGGCCGGGACGGCCCTGTACGCCGCCTGGCTCGGCGCCCGCACGGCCCGCAACGCGCGCTGACCGGCGCCTGACCGGCGACGGCGGTGCCGCCCGGGCGGCACCGCCGTCGGCGGGGATCAGTGCAGCGGGCAGGTCGCCTCGGACTGGGAGATCTCGTTGTTCGTCGCCGGCTTCGGGCAGAGGAACTGGTCGTAGCGGTTGTCGTTGTCCACGAACCGCTTCAGCCACGACACCGCGTACTTGGCGATGTTCTTGTTGTAGCCCGTGAACGTGAAGTGGTTGGCGTTCTTCAGCTCGATGAGCGCCTTGTTCGTGGTGTCGGGAATGCCGTTGTAGAACGGCTTGGCGAACGAGCCGGTCGGCGCCAGCCAGTCGCCGTCGTCCGCGATGATCATGCTGGGGACGGTGATCTTGCTCTGCTCCAGGCCGACGTGCCAGGGCGCGAGCGCGACGTCGGCCTTCAGCGACGGCCGGTCGTAGGACGACTCCAGCGCGCCGCCGCCGCCCATCGACCAGCCGACGACGCCGAGGCGGCTCGTGTCGATGCGGTCCACGACCTTGCTCTTGGTCGTCAGGTAGTCCAGCGCGGCGAGCAACTGGTCGCCGCGGGAGCTCGGCGAGTCGACGAAGCCCTTGCTGTCGAGCGTCATCACGACGAAGCCCTGGGACGCCAGCAGCGGCCCGTACCAGCGGATCCAGTCCTGCGGGGACAGGAAGCCCGGCATCACGGCGATCGCGCCGAACGTGCCCTGGCTCGTGTCGGTCGGGTAGTAGATCGTCCCGTCGTTGAAGCCGTCGCCGCTGCCGGCGGGGACGTTGACCTGCGCGGTCGCGAACGGGCCCTTCTGCGCGCTCACGCTCGCCTCGGTGGGCGCGGGACCGCGCTGGAAGGGGTTGCTGTCGGCGTGCGCCGGGCTCGTGACGGCGGTGACGGACGTCAGCGCGGCGAACGCGGCGACCGCCGTCAGGGCGGTCTTCGGGCGCGCGTGGCTCCAGGAGGGCATGGGGGCGGTTCCTCTCATAAGTACTTACTTGTACTCGTGGGAGGCCATCATGACCGCACCCGGGGAGGGCCCGATACGACGCCGGATACAGATCAGCAACGCTGATTTGGCAGCAGCGGATGATACAAGTGGCCGTCAGTCGGCGGCGCGGGGCTCCGACACCGGACGGCGCCGCGCGTCCTGCCGGTCCCCCGCGACGATCCGCACGTCGCCGAGGATGGAGTTCGCGCGCACCCGCACCACCGGCAGGCGGCGGTCCGGCTCCTGGTCGCCGACGAGCACCCGCCGGTCCCCGAGGACGGCGCGGCCGGTCATCTCGACGCGCACGCCGTCCGGAACGATGATCCGCACGTCGCCGAGGACGGCCGTCGCGCTGACCGCGACCTCGCCGCTCGGCACCTGCGCGGCGCGCAGGTCGAGCACGACGTCGCCGAGGACGGCCAGGGCTTCAAGGTCCTGGTCGATGCGCCCGGCGGGCCGCGCGTCGCAGTCGCCCATGATCGCGGTGAACCGCCGCACCACCTGGCGGGGCGCGGGCGCGGCGCCGGGCGCGCCGAGCGCGGGCAGGTCGCCGGTGACGCCTTCCAGCTCACCGCGCGTGCGCGCCGCGTAGGCCGCGGCCGTGCGGTCGGTCAGCTCCTGGAAGGTCAGCCGCCCCTCGACCGACGCGACGCGGAGCCGCTCCACGACGGCCGCGCGCTCGGCGCCGGACGCGCGGACCGGCGCCGTCCCGTCGCGCGAGGGGACCGGGCCGTGCTGCGGGGTGGGCGTGCTCATGATTCCGAAGGTATGCCCCCGCGGACGCCGGGCAATCCGCCGCGCGGACGAGATGGGGCCGCGCCCTAGGGAGGATGCCGGGGTTGCCGGAAAGAATGAACTGAGGTTCAATCCTTCCCGTGCCCTATCGGAGGACGCCCGGCGTGCAGGCGCGGCTCAGCGCGTCCCGGGACCGCGTCGTCGCCGCCGCGCTCGAACTCGTCGCCGAGCACGGCTACCGGGGCTGCTCGGTCGGCGCGGTCGCCGAGCGCGCGGGCATGGCGACCGGCAGCGTCTACCGGCACTTCCCCGCCAAGGCCGACCTCATGGCGGAGGTGTTCCGGACGGCCTCGCAGCGCGAGGTCGACGCCGTCGCCCGCGCCGCCGAACTGGAGACCACCGCCGCCGCGCGCACCGCCGCCGTCATCGAGACGTTCGCCGGCCGCGCGCTGCGCAACCCCCGGCTGGCGTACGCGCTGCTCGCCGAGCCCGTCGACCCGGCCGTCGAGGCCGAGCGCCTGGTGTTCCGCCGCGCCTACGCCGCCGTCTTCACCCGTTTCGTCGCCGCCGGGATCGCCGCCGGCGAGCTGCCCGAGCAGGACGCGGCACTTTCGGCGACCGCCCTCGTCGGGGCCATCGGGGAGGCGCTGGTCGCGCCGCTGGCGGCCGGCTCGATCGCGCCCGGGACCGTCCCGTCCCTCATCGCCTTCGCCCACCGATCGCTGGGAGTACGACCGTGACGACGCACACCGTGTTCAACCAGGTCCCCCCGCTCGTCGGCCACGACCTCGCCGACGACCCGGCGCTGCTGGCCGGGCTGGAGCGCGAGGGCGCGGGCTGGGCCGCCGGCGAGGTCCACGAGCTGGGCGTCCTCGCGGGCACCGAGCAGGCGCAGGAGTGGGGACGGCTGGCGAACGAGCACCCGCCCGTCCTGCGCACGCACGACCGCTACGGCCACCGCACCGACACGGTCGAGTTCCACCCGGCGTGGCACGAACTGATGAACGTGGCCGTCACCCGCGGCCTGCACGGCGCGCCGTGGGCGGACGGCCGTCCGGGCGCGCACGTCGCCCGCGCCGCGAAGTTCTTCGCCTGGCGGGTCGACGCGGGCCACGGCTGTCCGGTGTCGATGACGTACGCGGCCGTGCCCGCGCTGCGCCAGGCCCCCGAACTGTCCGCGCTCTACGAACCGCTGCTGACCGAGCCTGTTTACGACTTCGGGCTGCGCGCTCCGCTCGGCAAGCGCGGCCTCCTGGCCGGGATGTCGATGACAGAGAAGCAGGGCGGTTCGGACGTCCGCGCCAACACGACCACCGCGACCCCAACGGACGACGGAACGTACCGCCTGGTGGGCCACAAATGGTTCACCAGCGCCCCGATGTGCGACGTGTTCCTGACACTGGCGCAGGCGCCGGGCGGACTGACGTGCTTTCTCGTCCCGCGCGTCCTGCCCGACGGCACCCCGAACCCCCTTCGCCTCATGCGCCTGAAGGACAAGCTGGGCAACCGCTCCAACGCCTCGTCCGAAATCGAATACGAGAACGCGACGGCATGGCGCGTGGGCGATGAGGGACGCGGCGTCCGGACCATCATCGAAATGGTCAACATGACCCGCCTGGACTGCGTGATCGGCGCCGCCGCCGGAATGCGCCAGGGCCTCATCACCGCCGCCCACCACGCCGCGCACCGCAAGGCGTTCGGCTCCTACCTCATCGACCAGCCGCTGATGCGGAACGTCCTGGCGGACCTGGCGATCGAGTCCGAGGCGGCGACCGTCCTGATGACCCGCCTGGCCGGCGCCGCCGACCGCGCCGTCCGCGGCGACACCCGCGAGGACGCCTTCAAACGGCTGGCTCTCGCCGTCGGAAAATACTGGGTCTGCAAACGCTGGCCGTCCCACACGGCCGAGTCTTTGGAGTGCCTGGGCGGCAATGGCTACGTGGAAGACTCCGGAATGCCCCGCCTCTTCCGCGAAAGCCCTCTCAACGGTATTTGGGAGGGCTCGGGAAACGTAGCCGCTCTCGATCTCCTCAGAGCCATGGTGAAAGATCCCCAGACCGTCGAAGCGTTCTTCACCGAGGTGGAGCTCGCCAGCGGGTCCAACGCACACCTCGACACCGCCATCCGGCAGGCCAAGGACTCCCTCACCGACGTCGCCACCGCGGAGCTCCGCGCCCGCCGCATCGCCGAGCGGTTCGCCCTCGTTCTCCAGGCATCCTTGCTGGTCAGACACGGCCACCCAGCAGTAGCGGACGCCTTCTGCTCGACCCGCCTAGGCGGCGACTGGGGCCACGCCTACGGCACTCTCCCGCCGGGCCTGGACCTCGCCCCGATCATCGAACGAGCCACCCCCAAGATCGCCTGAACCGCAACCTCAGGGCTCGCACAAAGACCCGCGCCGGACGGGCCGGGTGATCAGGAGCACCGAGACCGCCCCGCCTGAGAACACCGGGCAATGCGATCTCCACGCGCGCTCATCGCATCTGCCCGCGTCCGGGTAACAACCTTCCGCTCGCCGATACGCCCGGCCGTCTCCCCCGCCCGCCGTTCCGGCACCGGAAGAAAAATCCCGCGCGGGCTTTAATCCGGCGGCCGGACCGCAGTCTCAACCTTCACGATGGTTCACCCCTCAGAAGGACTACACATGCCCAAGCACACCAAAGGCCGTTCCACCTCGCCCGCACAGGACTGACCGTCCGGCACCTACTGGCCCTCCAGCTCTGGGATGGCACTGAACGGCCCTTGAAACGGCGCGCCGTTCCTCGAGTTCGACCTCACATCCCCACCCCCCGGAGTCGTGAATGTTTCATCCAAAGCGAGGGCTCACCGGCCGCGTCACAGCATCATGCGGCGCGTTGATCATCGGCGCGCTGACGGCGTTCGTCACGCCCACACCGGCCACGATGGCCTCGGCCAAGGCCGCCGAGCCGCCCCGCACGTCAGCCGCCGCGCCGACCCTGGCGCCGGGTGACAGTCTGGCGCAGACCCCTCAGATGGGGTTCAACAATTGGAATGCGACCTGGTGCGGCAGGCAGTTCAACGAAGCCATGATCAAGGAAATCGCCGACCTGATGGTCTCTGGGAGGCTGAAGGACGCCGGGTATCAGTACGTCAACCTCGATGACTGCTGGGCGCTGCCCAAGCGCGATAACGCGGGCAACCTTCAAGCCGACCCGGTGCGCTTTCCCCACGGAATCAAAGCGCTCGCCGACTATGTCCACTCCAAGGGCCTGAAGTTCGGCCTCTATTCCAGCGCCGGCACCAAGACCTGCGACAGCCAGGGCTTTCCCGGTGGTCTCGGGTACGAGCAGAAGGACGCTCAACTGTGGGCCTCGTGGGGCGTCGACTACCTCAAGTACGACAACTGCAACAACCAGGGTGTCGACGCGCAAAAGCGGTACAGGGCCATGGGTAAGGCGCTGAAGGCGACCGGGCGGCCGATCTTCTACAGCATCTGCGACTGGGGCGAGAGCAAGCCCTGGACGTGGGCCGCAGGAGTAGGGCACTCCTGGCGTACCACCGGCGACATCGGCGATAGCTGGTCCAGCATGATCTCCATCGCGCACCAGAACCAGCCGCTCGCGTCCTACGCCAAGCCCGGCGCCTGGAACGACCCCGACATGCTCGAAGTCGGCAATGGCGGCATGACCGACACCGAGTACCGCACCCACTTCAGCCTCTGGGCGCAGATGGCCGCGCCGCTGCTCATCGGCAGCGACCTGCGCACCGCGACCCCGGCCGCCCTCGCGATCTTGAAGAACACCGACGTCATCGCCGTCGACCAGGACCGGCTGGGACGGCAGGGGCAGGTGATCTCACGCTCGGACGGCAAGGTGGTGATGATCAAGCAACTGGCCAACGGCGACCGCTCGGTCACGCTCACCAACGAGAACACCACCGCCGTAACGGTCGCGACCACCGCGGCCGCGACCGGGCTGCCATCGGCGCCTTCCTACAAGCTGTTCAACGTGTGGACCAAGGCCGTCTCCAGCTCCACGGGCGCGATCAGCGCCACCGTGCCCGCGCACGGCACGGTCATGTACCGCGTCTCGGTCGGTAGCGGCAGCACCGTCGGCACCGCCCGTCCGCTGGTCGGCGCCTCCTCCAACCGGTGCCTGGACGCCGGGGACGGCACTACGGGCACGAAGGTCGTCATCTCGGACTGCAGCGGCGGCCGGCAGGCGACCACCTTCACCACCGCCGGCGAGCTGCGCCTGTCCGGCGGCACGCAATGCCTGGACGCTCCCGGCACCCGGTCCGGCACCACTGTTCTCGTGTGGGACTGCCACGGCGGCGCAAACCAGAAATGGCGCTTCAACCCCGATGGCACCATTACCGGCGCACAGTCCGGGCTGTGCCTCGACGTGACCGGCGGCGACCAACCCGCAGGTAACCGCAACGGGACGCTGCTGGAGCTCTACACCTGCAACCAGGGCGCCAACCAGAAATGGTCTTTGGGCTGATCAACGCGCTGGAGCCGCCGGGCCGCGGAGGCGAGAACCGCTCCACGGCCCGGCACCAGCCCCGCGATCTACCACCCGGCCTGCTGGGCAGTGCTCGGGGACGTTAGCCCGTTTCAGGACGTCCAGCAGCTCGCGCACGTTCCCTCTCGACACAAGGATCATGACGCGTTCCGCGCCAGCGGCCAGGTCGGCGTCGGTGGTCGAGTAGACGGAAGCGCTCATGTGCGCCCGTCCGGGACCGGCGCGAAACCGCGCGGGTCAGCCGTTCCACGCGGCGGCGACCCCGGCGGCTTGGTCGGCGGCTTGCCGAATGCCCGCCTCGTAGGCGGCCCGGGGGGCGGTGGATTCGAAAAGGGCCATGGAGAACAGCTCGACCGTCGGGGGGTCCGGGCCGATCACGGTGACCTCGGCGTCACCGAGGCGGTCGATCTCCCGTTCCAGTCTGTCGGCCGGGACGAGATGGCGGAGCGGCATCATGACCACGACGCGGTCGCAGCCGGCGGCCAGGTCGGCGTTGGTGGTGGAGTAGGTGTCGCCGTCGATGTAGGCGTGCCCGTCGATCTCGGTGGGCGGGTGCTCGCTCGGCCAGCTCGCCGACGCGCGGACGGCCTGCGGCAGCGTCGCCGTCCCACCGCGCCGCCAGGCGACCCGCTCGCCGGTGTCGGCGTCCACGGCCATGAGGACCAGCGGACGGTCGGGCCAGTCCCGCACGGGCAGGCAATCGGTGATCGGATCCAGCCGGAACGCCCTCTCCCGCGTCGTCGCGCGGCGAGCGACCCGCCCGACGCGCCGCCGCCGCTCCCGGCCCGGGATCGACGTGTCGGACAGGGCGGTGACCACTTCCGTCAGCCGGGCGAAATCGGCGCTGGGGCAGCCCAGCCGGTCGGAGGCCGCGGTGACGTCCTTGATCACCGCGTTCAGATCGACGCCCGAGGCGAGGCAGGCGGCCACCTGCGAGCCCCAACCCGTCCCGACGAACACGTCGGCCGCGCCGAGATCCACTCCGGCACGGCGCAATCCCTCGACCAGACCCGCCTCCCACGGCGCCGCGACCCCGCCACCGCCGCCGATAACCAACGCCCGCCTCACGTCCACGTCCCTCCCCTCCCCGAGATGCCGTCGCCGCCCGTCCCGGTGGACGACGGACGGGATGAGCAGCGGATGCGCCGACCGGTCCGCCGCAATCCCCTCCCCGGGGCGCGGCGATGCCCCCATCGCCGCCCACGACCAGCGCTCACCCCACCTGCACCCGCCTACCCGCCGCGAAACGTCCCCGACGGCGGCGACCCTGATCAGGCCCGCCGGTATCCGCACCTGGCGCCACCGGCCCGGTTTGGCGGAGTCGGCACGCCTGCCATGGACTACCGCAACAGATCGGTGTAATCGCCCGAAGCGATACCAGTCACCAACGATGACGCATCGCATGGCAGCGGAACGATGAGATGACAGGTTGAGGATGAACGTGACGCGAGCCCTCGGAACGGCTGGAACCCACCGACGCCGACCGTTTCGACGGCCACCGGTCCTTTTGCGGCGACTGCCGCGCGCGTCGCGCACCGGCCGCCCGTCACGACTGACGACACCATGCCGCTGACCGTCCTTCTGTTTCCCTTCTTCCCGCCCGCTGGAAGCAATTTTGACCGGAGGCACGGTGCCGCCTATCACTCACCTCCTGCAGCCCGTCGGCCTGGGACCGGTGGAAAGCGATGTCTACCTGCACTTGCTTTCACACACCCAGCAGAAGGTGCCGCAGATCGCCGAAGCGCTGGGCATCGGGGAGCCGCGCGTACGCACTGCGCTGGACCATCTGACGGCCGCCGGCTTGTCCAACCGGTTGAACGGCCGCCCAGCCCGGTGGATCGCCGCACCGCCCCAGGTCGCCCTTGATGCGCTGGTACTGCAGCATCATCACCAACTCGACGAACTACGCGTCCGCGCCCGGGAACTGACCGTGCGCTCCCCAGCCCACCACCACGCGGGGCCGGCGGAACTGATCGAAGTCCTGGACGGGGCGGACGCCGTACGGCAAGCGCTGGGCATCCTGGAACTCGGCGCCCGCACGGAAGTTCTGATCATCGACAGCCCGCCTACCTGGAACGGGCGCTCAACACCAATGAAATGCAGGCGTTGGCCCGCGGCGTCAGCTACCGGACGATCTACCACACACCGGCGCTGGTCGAGCCGGGAGGGATGGAACTCCTCGACCAGTACCTCGCCGTGGGAGAGCAGGCACGTTCCCTTCCCGACGTCCGGATGAAGATGCTCATCGCCGACCGGGAGTACGCCGTCATCCCGACCAGCTTCACCAGCGACGACGCCGCGACCCGGTTGCTGATCCGTCCGTCACCGCTGTTGGACGCGCTGCTCCTGGCTTTCGAAGCACTGTGGGAGCGGGCCACCCCGCTCGGCACCGCGGCCGCGCACGCGCCCGGCGGCGACGGTACGTCCGGCGGAGCCCGGAACCAGCCGACGTCACGCGACCTGGCGATCTTGCGATTGCTGGCCAGCGGCGCCAAAGACCGGACCATCGCCCGCGCGCTCGGAATCACCGAACGCACGGTCCAGCGCCGCATCGCAGAGATCCTGCGCCTGTTGAACGCCTCCACACGGTTCCAGGCGGGAGTCCAGGCCATTCAGCGTGGATGGCTGCCGACGCAACCGCCGATCGACACGCCCGGCTCATCCCCGAGCCTGGCCGCGAGCCTCCAGACACTGATGAACCAGCCTAAAAAAATAGCGCTTTAGCACATCTGCCAGCGCCGGCGCTGCAAGAACGGTAGATTGGATAGCCGCCCCCCTGTCGACAGAAAGCGGGATGGCTTCGTACTACTACTCGCGTGGGGCAGCGCAGAACAACGCTGCCCCACGCTGAGTGCGGGGGTCCCGCGGGGCTTTAGGCGCCCTTGTAGATCTGGTAGCTGAAGGTGGTCGTCCCGAAGTTTCCGTCGGTGTCAGTGGCCTTGACGGTCACGGCGTAGGTACCGACGGTGGTCGGGGTGCCCGACAACAATCCGCTAGTACTGATCCGCACGCCGGGCGGAAGGCCGGTCGCGGTGAAGGACAGGTCTTCACCGTTGCTGTCGGTGGCCTGTATCTGCAGGGGGAACACCGTGTAGCCGGTGAAGCCGAACTGTCCGAGGGGCTTGGTCACGGTGACGGTGCCGCCCCCGCCCCCGCCGCCCTTGACGGTCCAGGTGAAGGTCACCGATCCGGTCTTGCCGACGTTGTCCTTGGCGGTCACGGTGACGGTGAAAGTGCCGGCCGTGGTGGGGGTACCGCTGATCTCACCGGTCGAGGAGTCGATGCGCAGCCCGCCGGGCAGGCCGGAGGCCGTCCAGGTGTAGGGCGCGGTGCCTCCGGTGACCGAATCCTTGACGGGGGTGATGGCTTTGCCGACCGTGCTGCTCTGGTCACCGGGGTTGGCGACGCGCAGGTCACCGGGCGGCGGAGTGACGCCGCCGGGTGTGAACGCCCCGACGCCCTTGGGCGTGCCCAGGCCGGTGGGACCGTCCCATCCGGCGCGGGCGGCGCACATCGGTGCCCCGCAGGTGCCGTTGGTGCCGGTGGTCACGTCGTTGAGCTGGCCGGTGTGGGCGTAGGGGTAGGAGGCCGGGTTGTCGTTGGCGCCCGGGGTGCCGGCGAGCGCGTACATGGCGGTGATCAGCGGTGTGGCCAGGCTCGTCCCGCCGTACTGCTGCCAGCCCGGCGCGGAGTAGGTGTCATAGATGGCCAGGCCGCTTTGCGGGTCGGCGTCGGCCGACACATCGGAGTTGGCCTTGCGCGCGCATCCGGTGCCGACCTTGGCCTGCCAGGAAGACTGTGTGCGGTAAGCCGAGCAGCCCGAGCCCGCGCCGCTCCACACCGATTCCGACCAGCCCCGGGTACTGGAGTCGGATCTGAGTGTCGTCCCGCCGACGGCCAGGGTGGACGTCGAGGAGGCCGGGTACTGTGTGCCGCCGTTGTAGCCGTTGTCACCGGTCGCGAACGCGAACAGCACGCCCGGCACCTTCCAGTGACTCTCGTACTGGCTCTGGCTGGAGTCTTCGGGTGAACTCCAGGAGTTCGACACCAGTTTGGCGCCGAGCTTCACCGCCTGGTCATCTGCGGCGTACATATTCGGGTCGTTGTTGTCGTTCGCCTCCACGAGCAAGATCTTGCAGTTCGGGCATGCCGCCGACACCGCGTCGAGGTCGAGGGTGATTTCCTCCGACCATCCCGCGTCGCCTCTGGGGTAGGAGGTTCCGCCGCGCTGGTCCACTTTGCGGAAGCAGCCGTTGGCGGTGGTGCAGGCCGGCAGCCCGTATTGCTTGCGGTAGGTGGCCAGGTCCGATTCCGCGTTCGGGTCGTCGTAGGCGTCGACGATCGCGACGGTCATGCCGCTGCCACCGCTGGGCAGACCGTAGGCCGACTGGATATCAGCGGAGCTCTTACCCGACGGCGCCGCGGGCTGCACGCCTCGCACGCCTTGCACGCTGGTCAGCCTTTCGGCCCAGCAGTTGGCATGTCCTTTCTGCACGGTCGCGCACGCGGCTTGTTCGACGGCGGGTGTGCCCGCACGGGCCACGGGCGACAGGAACGCCAGGCTCGCGACGACTATCGCCGCCAAGCCGGTCGCACCCATCTTGCGTGGTACTGACGTGGACTTCATGACTGTCCTCTCGCGGGGGGACCGTCGACCCTTTCGGGCCGCCCGCGCTGGATCTGCGCGGAAGGCAATCGACGGCCGGGGGTGACCGCTGCACCGTAAATGCACCGCCCTCGCCCGCGCACCGGCGGAAAACGACAACGTCGGCAATACGACAATCAGCGCGCTCCGCGCAATGCAGGATTCTCCGAAGAGGCGTCGTCCGCTTGGCTGAAAAGGCTGGCTCCCACAGGGGAAAACCATGCGCAAAATTGCCGTTCCAGCGAAAATATTCCTTGTGCTCTGCGCACCGACTCGCCGATGCCTCCCGCGGAGGAGCCGCCGTGTTCTCGGCAGAGCATGCGTGCCTGAGTTCCGCCCTTGCGCGGGTGGCCCTCGGAGCGGGAGCAGCGCCCGCTAGCGCCTTTACTTCCGTCGGCCGGCGGGCGATCCGGGTCGCCGAACCTGGTGCTGCCCGGCATCGGCCGGGCGGCGGGGAGGCGGCCGACCATCGAGGACGGTGTCGCGGGCGCGGTCACCGGTCGTGCCTGCGGAACGCGTCGGGCGGGTCCGGAGGCTTTGACGTCCCGATCCGGTTCCGTTAACGTCAATAACGTTATGAACTATAACGAAATGGGCGAGGGCGGGCCGCCGGACCGGCTCGGTGGATCGACGGGCTTCCTGCTGGCGTGGGTCTCGGCCCAGGCGGGCGAGCGGTACGGCGCAGCGCTCGCGGCCGAGGGCCTCAACGCCCATCACGTCGGCGTGCTGACGCTCCTGACCGGCGGCCCCATGCCCCAGTCGCGGCTCAGTGAGCGCCTCGGCGTGTTCAAACCGGCCATGGTCGGCATCCTGCGGGACCTGGAAGGCATGGGTCTCGTCCAGCGGTCGCCGCACCCCACCGACCGCCGCGCGCTGGAAGTCCATCTCCTCCCCGAGGGGCGACGGCGCGTGCAGGCGATCGAGGCCGTCAACCAGCGCGTCACCGACGAGTTCTTCTCCCCGCTCACGGCCGGCGAACGCGACGTCTTCCACCGGCTGCTGACCAAGCTGGCCGGCCGGCCACCGACCAAGGAGTGACCATGCGCCCAGCACTGCAGCGACGGCTGACCCTGACCGCCGTCATCGGGCTCGCCTACTGGCTGTTCGGCAACCTCTACGAGGCCGTCGTCTTCTCGCCGAACTGGGTCAACGACAGCCCCGACCAGTTCCGCCGCATCAACGCGTTCTTCTCGACGACCGGCCCGACCCTCTACTTCGTCCCGCTCACGATCCTCCCGCTCGTGCTCCTCTGGTTCCTGTGGTGGCGCAACCAGGACCCCGCACTCGCCCCCGACTACCGGCGGGCCGGAATCGCCGCCGTGCTCCTCGCCGCGCTCAACGCCCTCATCGTCTCGACGGTCATCCCGCACATGTTCGGCTCCGACGCGCTCTCCCACCCCGGAAACCTGAACACCGCCGCATGGGAATGGAACATCCTCAACGTCGTTCGGATGATCCTCACCGCCACAACGGCGTCCTTCGGATTCGCCGCCTTCCGTAAACTCGACAGACACTCCACCGGACACCCCGGCGACGCGGCGTCATAGCAACCGGTGCCAGCCCCTGCACGTCGACGGCGGCTGGCTCCTCCTGAACCCGCGCCGACCTGGCTGCAGCCGGAGAGGACGGGCGTCCGTCCCACGAACCGGCTCCAGCCCGTCAACGCGCGCCACGATGAGCCGCAACCGGTCGAGCGGCCCGACCTCGAACCGGACATCGTGCCGATCTGGCAACCCACCGAACGTCTCCCGCTCCCACCGCTGCGCCTCGAACGGCGACCACTGCGGCGGTGCGCTCCTGCACCGTCACGCAATCCCTAAACGCCGTCATGAACGAGACCTGGCTTCTTCCGCGCGGAAGGGCCCCTCTTAATAGACGGACGGGTCCGCCGCCGATTACAGCCGACAGCCGCCGAAAACTTGAAACGCCTGCGAGCTTCTTTGTCGGCACGCCGCGAGGTTGTCACTCGACTTGAGAGCCGCGCCGCCCCGGACTCGTGTTGCGCTCAATCCGCCCTGCTCCCTTGTTTAGTTCAGATGTCGAATACATACTCCCGAACACCATCCCGCAATTCCGTTTTCCCACTGCGTGCGCAGCGCACACCCGGTGCTTGCCCGGCGGCAAGAGCCCGTGCATCTGCCGCCGTCGCGGGGCGTCTGGAGGTTCGATGATTCCGCACTGGACAAAGACCGTTCGCTGGACGAGTTTCATCTGCGCCCCGCTGCTGCATCCGCTGCTGGGCGCGGGGGTGGCGGACGCGTCCGCGGCCCCGGCGCCGCACGGCACAATGCTCCCCCGCCCCGCCAGCGGCGACCACCGCCTCGGCGCCTGGGCCGCCGTCACCGGCAGCGTCCCGGGCGCCACCGGCAAGAACGCCGTCAAGCTCGCAGGCGCGGCGGGAAAGAAGTTCGCGCAAGAGCGCGCCACCGCGCAGCGACAAGGACGCGTCAGCGCGCAGGCCGTGCTCCACCGGGACTGGGGCGCCTACCCGCCGGTCAACGCGTCGAACGGCATGATGGCGACGCAGAGCATCCTTCCCGACAAGCCCATCGGCGGCGGCGACTTCCTCTACGCTCCCACCGCCAAGTCGACCGGCCATTCCTGCATCGAACTCACGACCGCCTACCACGGCGCGGGAGCGGTCCTGTGGGCCTGGGACTGGTGCGGGCAGCCCGGAGCGGCAAAGACCGTCCGCATGGACGCCGCCTTCCGCGCCACCTACACCACCACCGTCAACAGCCGGCCCGCCTACACCATGAGCCAGGTGCGCTCGAACACCGCGCGCAACACCTGGACCGTGTACCTGTACAACTACAAGACCCAGTCCTGGGACACCTTCTGGAGCCAGTCCGGAACCGACAAGACCAACTATTCGTTCGGCTGGAACACCTACGAGATCTGGTCGAACACCAACCCCTCCACCGGCCACGGCTACTTCTGCGACGCCACCCGCAACACCACCATCGAAAGCAGCGACATCCAGATCTACGCCGGCAAATGGACCCCGGCCACGGCGGCCAACGCCCCGCTGTCCTCCCGCCCCCCGGCCGGCTCCTCGTACAACTGCCCGACACTGAACTTCGCCGTCGTATCCCCCAACAACGACTGGACCGCGACCAACCGCTGAAACACTCACCGGCCCGCGCCCACCCTAATTACGAATCGTTCCCGGGCCTGTTCACCCGGCTACCAAATCACCTCGGCCCGAATCCCCGGAAGAACCGCCACCTGGCACCCTGCCGAGCACCTCGACGGCCACCCCGCACGCGTCGCCGCCGTCGAGGTCAATGCCGACTGGCGCCGTCAGGGTCAGCGCCTGCGCGGTGTCCGGGGTGAACTGTCGGTGGTGGGCGTGACAATGGCGCCATGACCAGGACTTCGGGCATGGATCCGGTAGTTGCCGGGATCGCTGATGAGGTCGCGTACGCCGCTGCCGTGCAGACCGCCGTCTCCGCCTCGGCGGCGTACTACGGCACAGGGACGTCGGCGCTCGATGACGACGCCTTCGACCGGCTGGTGCGCGGGATCGCCGCCTACGAGAGTGCTCACCCTGATCAGGTGCTGCCGGATTCTCCGACCGGGAAGGTCGCCGGTGGGGCGGTGGTCGGGGATGTGCCGCACACGGTGGCCATGCTGAGCCTGGACAACGTGTTCCACGCCGATGGCTTGGCAGCGTGGGTCGCGGGTCTGGAGCGGCGGATCGGGCGGCCGGTCGCGCAGTGGAGTGTGGAGCCCAAGCTGGACGGCCTGGCGATCTCCGCCCGGTACCGCCAGGGCCGGCTAGTACAGCTGGTCACCCGCGGCGACGGCGTTGCCGGGGAGGACGTCAGCCACAACATCGGTGCCGTCGCCGGGCTGCCCGAGCGGCTCGGCGAGCCGGTCACGGTGGAAATCCGCGGGGAAGTGCTGATGACCCGGGCGCAATTCGAGGCGGCGACCGCTTCGCGTGCCCAGGCGGGCGGTGTCCCGTTCGCCAATCCGCGCAGCGCCGCCGCCGGTTCCCTGCGCGCCAAAGACCGTGCCTACGCCGTGGAGATGACGTTCTTCGGGTACGGCGCTCTTCCCCTGCCCGGCGGTTCTGGGTGGGGCGCCGGGACCGAGCCCGCGCTGGCGGCGCGGCTGCGGGAGCTGCCGCACAGCCAGGTCATGGAGCTGGCCGCCGGGTGGGGCGTGCAGACCCCGGCCGCGATCGCGGGCGCCCCGGCGGTGTGCGGCACGGTCGAGCCGCTCGTGCAGCGGGTCGAGGCGATCGCGGCACTGCGCCCAGAGCTGGAGTTCGGGATCGACGGCGTCGTGGTCAAAGCGGATCTGGCCGCCGACCAAGCCGACGCGGGAGTGTCGTCGCGGGCGCCGCGGTGGGCGGTCGCCTACAAGCTGCCCGCCGTGGAGAAGATCACCACGCTGCTGGCGGTGGAGTGGAACGTGGGCCGGACCGGGATCATCGCGCCGCGCGCGGTGCTGGAACCGGTCGAAGTGGACGGCGTGGTCATCACCTACGCCACCCTGCACAACGCCGGTGACATCGAACGGCGCGGACTGCTGCTCGGCGACAAGGTGACGGTCTACCGCGCCGGCGACGTCATCCCACGGGTCGAAGCTCCCGTCGCGCACCTGCGCACCGGCGCCGAGACCCCGATCGCCATCCCCGGGGTGTGCCCGCATTGCGGGGATGCGATCGACACGTCGCAGAAGCGGTGGCGGTGCGTGCGCGGCCGGGCGTGCACGGCGGTGACCTCGATCCGGTACGCGGTGGGCCGCGACCAGCTCGACATCGAGGGCCTCGGCGAGAAGATCATCGACCAGCTCGTCGCCGCGAGCCTGGTCACCGACTTCGCCGACCTGTTCACTCTCACCCGCGAGCCGCTGCTGGACCTGGACCGCATGGGCGCCACCAGCGCCGACAACCTGCTGAACGCCATCGAGGCGGCCAAGACCAAGCCGCTCGGCAAGGTGTTCGCCGCACTCGGCGTCCGCGGCACCGGCCGGGCGATGTCGCGGCGCATCGCCCGCCACTTCGCCACCATGGACAACATTCGCGTCGCCGACGCCGCCACGTTTCAGGACGTCGAGGGCATCGGACCGGAGAAGGCCCCGGTGATCGTCGCCGAACTCGCCGAACTCGGCCCGCTGATCGACAAGCTGATCGCGGCCGGTGTGAACATGGCCGAGCCCGGCGCCACTGCTCCGGCCGAGCGCGCCGCCGCCGAAACCGAGTCGCCCGGTGAGTCGGACCCCGCGCCGGCCGATGGTGGCGGCGGTCTGCCGCTCGCGGGCCTGACCGTGGTGGTCACCGGCGCGATGACCGGCCTGTTGGCCGACCTGTCGCGCAACCAGATGAACGAGCTGATCGAGCGGGCGGGCGGACGCGCGTCGTCCTCGGTGTCGGCCAGGACCAGCGTCCTGGTGGCAGGCGAGAAAGCCGGGTCCAAGAAGGCCAAAGCCGAGCAGCTCGGCATCGAGGTCCTCTCCCCCGCCGCGTTCGCCGAACGCCTCACCGGCCTGCTGTAATGCCCGGGTTGCACCACCAGACCAATGGGCTGAGGCGGCACAGGTGAACGAGGGCATCGGCACGTACGTGTACTGGTCCCAGCGCACGATCCAGGCGACGGCCGAATGCAACGGCATTCAGTTGACCGACCGCCGGAAGGGGTCGATCGGGTTCAAGCTCGGCCCGCTGCAGTCCACGCTGAAGACACGGGAACGGGTGACGCGCGACCGGCTGCGCGAGGCCCAGCGTCTCGCGGCAGGGCTCGGCGACGCCGTCACCCGAAACCTGGACGACCCCGAACCCGTCATGTTCGTTGCCGGGGCGGGAGGCTTTGAGTTCGCCCGGTTCGACGATCGGCGCCCCGACGGCATGAGGTCCGCAGTCGTAGTCGAGCCCGCAGCCCCCGGACATCTTCTCCGTGGCGAGCTCCAGCACCGCGCGGGCGATGACGGGGGGCGCGGTCGATCTGTTTCCGCATCTCGCCCCAGGTCACTGCGGAGGTCTTGACCGAAAGGTACAGGGACTTGCGGACCAGGTAGAGCACCTTGCCGGGGACGCCGAGCGTCGGGCCGCGGGGCGGGCGATGTGCGTGCCGATCTGTGGCGGGCCGCACGCGGCGGGCTGGAGATGGCGACCGGCAAAGGCCGCTTTCCCGTGCCGAGTTGCATTATCACCGGTTGACAACGTCCCGGGATTCGTTGTTCAGGCTGGCATTGTCCGCGTCGAGTGTCGTGCTTACCGTTGTGGTCGGCGATGGCGAGCGCGAGGAGCAGTGCGTGGGTCGCAATTTTTCGGCTATCGATGAACAGAAGTCTGGTTTTTGTCACTCAGGTCCTCCAGACAATTACTTTCGGCCATTCGCATGGCGGTCGTGCCGCTCGCCGGACAGGGCGCACGGCGCGAGCCGTCGCCGCGGGGTGACTGCGTGACCCTCGACTTCACAAGCGCCGACGGCCTGCGGCTGCACGTTCATGAATGGCTGCCGAGCGGTGAACCGCGCGGCATCGTTCAGTTCTCGCACGGCATGGGCGAGCATGGCGGGCTGTATTCCGAGTTCGCGGCCGAGTTGACCCGTCACGGTTACGCTTTCTATGTCCACGACCACAGGGGCCACGGCAGGTCCGCGCAGAACGGTTTCGGCCATCTCGGCGTGGACGGCTGGAATCGCCTGGTCTCCGACCTGCGCGCGCTGGCCGAGACCCTTCACCGCCGTCATCCGCGCCTGCCCCTCGTGCTGATCGGTCACAGCATGGGCTCCTACGCCGTTCAGCAATTGCTGCTCGGCCATGCCGATCTGCTGGCCGGCGCGGTGCTGATGGGAACCACGGCTCTGGACGGCCTGGCCGCCCGGCTGGAGCACGAGTCCGATCGCCTCGGCTTTTACAATGCTCCCTTTCAGCCCGTCCGCACGCCTTTCGACTGGCTCAGCCGTGATGCGGCCTTCGTCGACGCGTTCATCGCCGATCCGCTGTGCGCCGCATCGCTCGACGGCGACGGTCTGAAGGACATGTACGCCGCCGCGCCGCGGCTCGCCGCCCCGGCCACCGGCGCGTCCCGCATCCCGCTGTGCGTGATGGTCGGCGACCAGGACCCGCTCAACCTCGGCCTCACCCTGTCCGACCTGCTCGTGCGGCGGTACCGGCGAGCGGGGCTCACCGACATCGTCTACCGCACCTACCCGGGCGCGCGGCACCACCTGCTCAACGAGACCAACGGCGACGAGATCACAGCGGAACTCATCGCCTGGATCATCCGCGTGACCGGCTGAAAAGGAGAACCGCCATGCGGTGCTGTCAGGATTCGCCATGCTAGACATCTCCGGCCTGACCGTCCGGTTCGGGGGAATCAGGGCGCTGGACGGCGTCGGATTCACCGTCCGGGCCCATCACATGGTCGGGCTCATCGGACCGAACGGCGCGGGAAAGACCACGCTGTTCAACTGCCTCACCCGGCGTTATCAGGCCGACGAGGGGACGGTCGGTTTCGAGGGCGTCGACCTGCTGTCGGTGGCCCCGCACTCCATCGCCGCGCTCGGCATCGCGCGGACGTTCCAGAACCTCGGTCTGTTCGCCGAGATGTCCGTCCGCGACAACGTCCTGGTCGGTGCGCACAAGCGCGCAGGTGCGACTTTCCTTTCCGCCGGGCTGCGCCTGCCGTCGGTGCGCCGGGAGGAGTCGAAGCTGCGTGCCGAGGCGGACGCCCTGCTGCGCCGCCTCGACCTCGCCGACGTCGCCGAGTACCCCGCGACGGGCCTGCCGTTCGGGACGCTCAAACGCATCGAGCTGGCCCGCGCGCTGGCCGTGAAACCGCGGCTGCTCCTGCTGGACGAGCCCTGCAACGGGCTGAGCCACGGGGAGGTGGACGAATTCGCCGCCCTGCTGCGCGATTTGCGCGAGGAATACGACCTGACGGTGATCGTGGTCGAACACCACATGGGCTTCGTCATGGGCACCTGCGACCGCGTCGTGTGCCTGGAGTTCGGCCGCAAGATCGCCGACGGGACGCCGGACGAGGTACAGAACGACCCGGCCGTCCGCGACGCCTACCTCGGGCTCTCGGCATGACCGCGCGGACGGGGCGGCCGGGGTTCCTCACCGTCGAGAACCTGCGCGCCGGATACCGCGCGGGCCGGGTGCTGCACGGCGTCGGCCTCACCGTCGCCGAAGGGGAGATCTGCGCGATCCTCGGTCCCAACGGCGCCGGGAAGACCAGCCTGCTGCGCGCGCTGTGCGGAATGATCCGCACCGAAGGCACCTTGCGGTTCGACGGAGCCGACCTGCCGCGCCGCAGGCCGGAGGCGGTCGCCCGGATGGGCGTCGCGCACGTCCCCGAGGGACGCGGCACCTTCGCGCCCCTGACCGTCGAGGAGAACCTGCGCCTGGGCGCCTACACGCGGCGGGACCGCGCCGGCGTCCGGGACGACCTCGAGCGGACCTACGGCTACTTCCCCGTGCTGAAGGAACGGCGCGGCCAGGCCGCGGGCAGCCTCAGCGGCGGCGAGCAGCAGATGGTCGCGATCGGCCGCGCGCTGATGGCGCGGCCCCGGCTGGTCCTGCTGGACGAACCGTCGCTCGGCCTCGCCCCGCTGGTCACCCGCGACCTGTTCCGCATCGTCCGGGCCATCAACGAGGAGAAGCGCACGACCGTGATGCTGGTCGAGCAGAACGCGCACCTGACGCTGGAGTTCGCGCACCGCGCCCACGTCCTGGAGACCGGGCGGATCGTCCTGTCGGGCACCGCCGAGGAGATCCGCGCGGACGAACGGACGGCGCGCGCCTACCTGGGAATCGGGGTGTAGCCGTGGCGGACTTCGCGCAGCAGGTGGTCGAGGGGCTCGGCGCCGGAGCGATCTACGCGAGCCTGGCCCTGGCCCTCGTCCTCATCTACCAGTTCACCGGCATCGTGAACTTCGCGCAGGGCGAGCTGGCGATGTTCTCCACCTTCGTCGCCTGGCAGTTCGTGCACGCGGGCGTGCCGTTCTGGCTCGCGCTCGCCCTCACGCTGGCGGTGTCGTTCGCGGGCGGGACGCTCATCGAACGCGTCCTCATCCGGCCGGTCGAGGGCGCGCCCGAGCTGACGCTCGTCATCGTCACCCTCGGGCTGTTCCTGGTGGTGAACGCGGCGGCCGGCTGGATCTGGTCGTTCCTCATCAAGGACTTCCCGAGCCCGTTCCCGAGCGGCGCGCTGCACGGCGGCGGCGTCGACGTCGGCTACTCGACGCTCGGCGTGCTCGGCGTGGTGGCGGGCGTCATGGGCCTGCTCTACCTGCTGTTCCGCTACACCAAGGTCGGGCTGGCGATGCGGGCCGTGGCGAGCAACCCGCAGTCGGCCCGGCTGTCGGGCGTCCGGGTGAGCCGGATGCTCGCGCTCGGCTGGGGGCTGTCCGCGCTCGTCGGCGCGGTCTCCGGGGTGCTCGTCGCGCCGGTGCTGTTCCTGGAGCCCAACATGATGGGCGGCGTCCTGATCTACGCGTTCGCCGCCGCGACGCTCGGCGGCTTCGACAGCCCGCTCGGCGCGGTGGTCGGCGGGCTCGTCGTCGGCGTCGCCGAGACGCTCGCCGGGGCCTACGTCCACGCGATCGGGTCCGACCTGAAGATCGGCGTCCCGCTGGCCGTGATCCTCGTCGTGCTGCTGTTCCGGCCGCAGGGCCTGTTCGGACGAGCGGCGGTGGAACGGGCATGAGCGCACCGAACCGGGAGGCCGTCCTCCCGCAGGAGACGGCGGCGGCCGTCCCGTCGCGCATCCGCCGGATCGCACGGCACCGGCACCGGACGGTCCCCGTCCTGCTCCTGCTGGCGGCGCTCGTGGCGCCGTTCCAGCTCGTCCCGTTCCGGGTCTTCCAGCTCACGATGGTGTTCGTCTACGCGCTGGCGCTGCTCGGGCTCAACCTCCTGGTGGGGCACACCGGGCAGATCTCCCTCGGGCACGGCGGCTTCTTCGCGGTCGGTTCCTACACCGCCGCGGTGATGATGGACCGCTGGGACGTGCCGTACCTCCTGACCCTGCCGGCCGCCGCGGCGCTGGCGTTCGCGGTCGGCCTCGCCCTCGGCGTCCCGGTGCTGCGCCTGCGCGGCCTGTACCTGGCGCTGGTCACGATGAGCATCGCGATCTTCCTGGTGCCGCTGCTCAAACGGTTCGGGTCGCTCACCGGCGGCTCGATGGGCCTCACGCTGGCCCACCCGGAGGCGCCGTCCTGGACGGGCCTCGCCCAGGACCAGTGGCTGTACTTCGCAGCGCTCGCCGTCACGGCCGCGTGCGCGCTGGTGAACCGGTCGCTGCTGCGGTCGAGGGTCGGCCGGGCGCTGCACGCCGTCCGCGACAACGAGGCCGCCGCCGAGGTCATGGGCGTGCGCCCGGCCCACTACAAGACGCTCGCCTTCGCCTGGAGCGCCATGTTCGCCGGTGCGGCGGGCGCGGTGAACACCTGGGTCATCGCGTTCGTCTCGCCCGACTCGTTCACCGTCAACCTGTCCATCATGCTGCTCGCCGGGATCGTCATCGGCGGGCTCGGCTCGACGTACGGGCCGCTTCTCGGCGGGGCGTTCGTGATGTACGTCCCGACCGTCGCGCAGGGGCTCAACGAGGCCGCGCCCAACGTGGTCTTCGGCGTCCTGATCATCGCGGTGATGTACGTCGCCCCCACCGGCCTCGCGGGCCTGGCGGGACGTGCGGGCCGTTCCTTCGAGCAGATCCAACGGAAGAAGTGAGCCACCATGCGCGACACGAAGTTCCGCTTCGTCCCACCGCTCACCGCCGCCGCCCTGCTGCTCGCGGTCGCGGGGTGCGGCCGGGGCGGTGACGACGGCGGCACCGCCGCCCAGGGCGCGTGCAAAGGCCAGCAGACGACCGGGATCACCGCCACGAGCGTGAAGCTCGGCGGCATCTACCCGCTGTCGGGCCCGACCTCCGCCTACGGCCAGATTCCGAAGGGCATCAAGGCGTACTTCGACTACGTCAACGCCGAGAAGGGCGGCATCGGCGGACGCAAGGTCGACTTCACCGTCCGCGACGACGGATACCAGCCGCCCAAATCGGTGGAGGAAGCGCGCCGGCTCGTCGAGCAGAACCACGTCTTCGCCCTCTTCCAGACCCTGGGAACGCCCACGTCCGCGGCCGTGATGCAGTACGCCAACCAGCAGAAGGTGCCCCAGGTCTTCGTTTCCAGCGGCGCCTCCAAATGGGGCGCGGACCCGGTGAAGCATCCGTGGACGATCGGCTGGCAGCCCAGCTACTCCTCGGAGGGACGGGTCTACGGCCAGTACCTCAAGAAGGACATGCCGAACGCCAAGGTGGCGATCCTCTACCAGAACGACGACTTCGGCAAAGACCTGCGCGGCGGCTTCCTCGACGAGATCAAGGGAAGCGGCGTGACGATGGTCGCCGAACAGAGCTACGAGGTCACCGATCCCAGCATCGACCCGCAGATGCGCCTCCTCGCCGGTTCCAAGGCGGACGTGCTCCTGGACGTCACGACGCCCAAATTCGGCACCCAGGCCCTGGCCGCCGACGCGAACAACACCGGCTGGAACCCGCTGCACATCATCAACAACGTGGCGTCCTCCACGACCGTCCTCAAACCCGTCGGATTCGGCCGGGTGCAGAACGTCGTCTCGGCCGCCTATCTGAAGGACCCGTCCGATCCGCAGTGGGCCGGCGACGCGGAGATGAAGCTGTACGGAGAAAAGCTCAGGAAGTACGCTCCCGGACTCGACGTGACGAACTCCTTCTACACGCTCGGCTGGGCCTCCGCCAGCGCCATGGAAAAGGCCCTCGGCGCGATGAAATGCCCCACCCGCGAGGGCCTGATGGAGTCGGTCCGCAACTTGCGGAACGTCCGCTCGGACCTGCTGCTCCCGGGCGTCGCGATGAACACGTCCCCGCAGGACGGCTACCCCCTGGAGACGCTGCAGCTCCAACGGTTCAAGGGCGCGCGCTGGACCCTGTTCGGCCAGGCCATCGACACCAGGAAGGCCGCGTGATGAGACGAGTCGCACTGAGCGCCGTGCTCGCCGGGGCGGGCCTCGCGGGCCTCGCGCAGAGCCCCGTCGCGGCCGGGACCGCCGGCCCGCCGACCGTGCGCACCGACAAGGGCGCGCTCCGCGGAAAGGCGACCGCGGCGACCGACCAGTTCCTCGGCGTTCCGTACGCCGCACCCCCAGTCAAGAATCTGCGCTGGAAACCGCCGCGGCCGGTGGCACGATGGCGCGGGGTTCGCGACGCCACGAGTTTCTCTCCGAGTTGCGTCCAGAACACGACCGCGCCCGTCTCGGAAGACTGCCTCTACCTCAATGTCTATACGCCGAAAGGCGCGTCCCGGAACGGACGGCGCTATCCGGTGATGGTCTACCTCCACGGCGGCGCGTTCGTGTCCGGCGCGGGCTCACAATACGACCCGGCCGCGATGGTCGAGCAGGGCACGATCGTCGTGACGCTCAACTACCGGCTCGGCGCCCTGGGCTTCCTCGCCCATCCGGCGCTCGCCGCCGCCGACGGCTCCACCGGCAACTACGGCCTCATGGACCAGCAGGCCGCGCTGCGCTGGGTCCGGAGCAACATCGGACGGTTCGGCGGGCAGGCGGGCCGCGTCACCGTCTTCGGCGAGTCGGCGGGCGGCGACAGCGTGCTGGCCCACCTCGCCGCGCCGGGATCCGCCGGGCTGTTCACCGCCGCGATCAGCCAGAGCGGCGCCTACGACCTGCACCTCCAGTCGCGCGCGGACGCCGAGACCGACGGCCAGGCCCTCGCCGCCGCGGCGGGCTGCGCGGACCAGACGGCCTCCTGCCTGCGCGCCCTCCCGCCCTCGGCGCTGCTGGCGCGGCAGCGGCCGGTCACCTTCCTGCAGACCGACGGGGCCGTCCTGCCCCGATCGCTGGACGACGCGTTCCGCACCGGAGCCTTCAACCGCGTCCCCGTCATCAACGGGACGACCCATGACGAATCAACCTTTTTCGTCGCGACCGGCTACGACCTCGCCGGACACCGGGTGACACCGGACAACTACCGCGCCGGAATCCAGGCGATGACCGGCGTCTCCGCGGACGCGGCCGAGAAGGTCGCACAGAACTATCCGCTCGACCGTTATGAAAGCCCGGCGTCCGCACTCGCCGCCGTCGCCACCGACGCGGGTTTCGCCTGCCCTGCGTTCACGCTCGACGGCTGGCTCTCCGAACGCGTCCCGACCTACGCCTACGAATTCAACGACCGGAAGGCGCCGCAGCTCTACCTTCCGCCGGTGACCTTCCCCTACGGCGCGTCCCACGCCTCGGAACTGCAATACCTCTTCACGGTGGGCAACGCCGTGTACCCGGCCTCATTGTCCCCGGATCAGCGGACGCTGGCCGCCACGATGCGCCGACACTGGACCGATTTCGCGAAGTTCGCCCGTCCCGCCGGACGGGCTTGGCCCGCCTTCTCCGGCGCTGCTCCGCGCATGATCTCCTACACGTCCCCCGAACCCGGAAAGGTCGCCGACTTCTCCGGCGAGCACCGCTGCGTCCTGTGGGCCGAGTTGCGAAAGGGATAGGGACTGCTCCGCGAACCACGCGGCGATCTGGGCGCGCGTACGGAAGCCGAGTTTGTCGAGGATGTTATGGACATGGGTGTCGGCGGTCCGCTGAGAGATCACCAGATGGGCTGCGATGTCCCGGTTGGACAGCCCTTCGGCGACCATCCCCGCGACCTGCCACTGGCGCCGGGTCAGCGACCCCGGCCGGGCGTCGGCGGCGGGGCCGTCCGCGCCGAGCGCGAACCGGGCCGCCGCCTCCGGGGACATACCGCGCCCGGCGGCGAACGCCTGGTCGAAGCGGTCCGGCCCGAGCGCGGCCAGGGTGCTCGCCCGGTGGACGCGGCGCGGGCCGGACCCCGCGACCTCGGGCGCCGGTTCGATCGCCCGCCCCGGGGCATCCGCCGTGCCGAACAGGGTCGCGGCGCGGACATGGTCGCCCGTTCGGTCGGCGATCCAGGCGAGGACGTCGAGCACGGACGCGGTGCCGGCCCCCGCGCCGAGCGTCAGATGGTCGCGCAGCGCCGCACGGGCCAGATCCTCGGCGACGGCCGCGTCGCCGTGCTCGACTTCGAGGCGGGCGAGCCCGAGCCGGGCCATCGCGCGGTACCGCGTCTCGCCGAGGGACTCGCAGAGTCCGAGCATGCGGCGCAGAGCGGCATCGTCACCGCACATCCCGAGGATCCAGAGCGGATGCAGTTCCCGCCGGACGTCGCCGCGCGCACGGAACGCCGCCGCCGCTCCGGCGGCGAGGCTGGCCGCGCGCTCGTCCGATCCGACATGGGCGGCGTGGGCGCGGACGTAGCCCAAGAGCGCTTCGTCCGTGCCGACGGTCAGCCGCTCGGCCTCGGCGAGCCGGGCGGCGGCGGCGTTCAGGTCGGCGGTCCAGGCCGCGTGGAGCGCGCAGAACGCCAGGGCCCGGGGACGGTCCGGGTGATCGGACGGCGTCGCGTCGAGCGCCCGGTCGAGCCACCGGCGGCACTCCGCGCTGCGGCCGGAGAACGCCCAGTACTCGTCCAGGCGGGAGGCGATGCGCAGGACGGCGCCCGCCTCGCCCGGTTCGGTCAGCGACCATTCCAGCGCACCGCGCAGATCGGCCCGCGCCGAGTCGAGCGTGGCGATCAAGGCCGGCTGCCCGGGGCCGGCCCAGCGCGCGTCGGCCTTCGCGGTCAGGCCGTCGATCCAGTCCCGGTGCCCGCGCGACACCGGTGTGCGCTCGCCCGCGTCGTCCAGAAGCTCACGGCCGCGCCGGCGGATCGTCTCCAGCATGCGGTAGCGGACGACGTCCCCGTGCTCCTCGCCGAGCAGGACGGACTTGTCGAGCAGGCCGTCCAGGGCGTCCAGCAGTTCCTCGCGCGCCACGCCCGGTCCCGCGCAGACCTGCTCGGCGGCGGGCAGGTCGAACGAGCCGGCGAAGACCGACGCCCGCCGCCACACCGCCCGCTCCACCGGCGAGCACAGCGAATAACTCCAGTCGACGGCCGTGCGCAACCGGGAATCGTCGGTGGGCAGCGGCAACCGGGCGAGCCGGTCGGCGAGTTGCCGGGGCGACAGCGACCGCAGGCTCGCCGCCGCGAGTTCGATCGCCAGCGGCAGTCCGTCCAGGCGCCGGCAGATCCGGCCGATCGCCGCGCTGTTCTCCGGGGTGAGGGCGAAACCGGGACGGACCGCCGAAGCGCGCTCCACCAGCAGGCGCACGGCGTCGGACCGGGCCAGGTCCCCGGGCGAGGACGCGACGGGCGGCACCTCGAAGGGGAGCACCTGGAACAGTTGTTCTCCCGCGACGCCGAGCGACTGCCTGCTCGTCCCGAGCAGCGCCGTGCGCGGACACCCGGCGAGGACGGAGGACGCGAACGCGCCGGCAGCGTCAACCACGTGCTCGCAGTTGTCCAGGACCAGCAGGTGGGGACGCTCGGCCAGCCGGTTCACCACGAGCCGCAGGACGGACCGGCCCGACCTGTCGCGCAGGCCGAGCCGGGCGGCCACGAGATCGGGCAGCAGGGCGCCGTCGCGCAGTTCGGTGAGATCGACGAAGACGACCCCGCCGGCGAACGCGGGTCCCGTCCGCGCCGCCGCCAGCGCGGCGAGCCGGGTCTTGCCCACGCCGCCCGGACCGGTCAGCGTCACCAGCCGCCCCCGGCCGAGGAGGGCGCGCACCTGCGCGGCCTCGTGCCGGCGGCCGATGCAGGCGTCGGCGGTGCGCGGCGGGTCCATGAGGCCATCACCGTAGCCGATCGCGGTCGACCGCGCCACGAATTCATCGGGTCAGCCGAATTCCCCGAGCATTCGGTTTCTCCGCCGGGCGTGCAGCAGGAGATGCATTTCCAGTTGCCTGCGCGGATCGTGCAGATCGTCGCCGAAGAGCGCTTCGAGTTTGCGGAGCCGGTAACGGACCGTCTGCGGGTGCACCTGCAGCATCTCGGCGACCGTGACGGCCCGGAAATGGCATTCGAACAGCGCCAGGAGGGTCACTTCCAGCTCATGCCGCAGCGTGGACCGGACGCGCGTCAGCGGGGCGAGCCGGTCGGCCGCGACGAGGTCCACCAGATCGGCGCCGGACGCCGTCAGCAACGAGGTGAGATGGTCCGACGCCCGGATCGGCCGTCCGTCGGGGTGCGGAACGCGTCCCTGCCGGGCCAGGTCCAGCGTCCGGTCCGCCCAGCGCAGGGAGGTCGCCGCGTTCGCCGCCGCGACCGTCGGGCCGATGACCGCCGTCCGGCCGCGCAGGGCCGCCTCCAGGCGGCCGCGCCGGCCGGGGCCGTCGGGGTCGGGGACGACGGCGCACGGAGGGTCGCGGTGCAGGCCGCGCAGCGCGTCGGACGGGAACACCGGCGCCACCGAGTCCTCCTGCCGGAACACGATCACCGCGAGGCGCCGGGGCACGCGCCACTCGGCCCGCCGCGCGGCCTCCCGGATCTCGGCGGCCGTCGGACGGGCGCCGAGCAGGAGGTCGAGCAGCCTCTGGCGCCGCCGTTCCGGCTGGTCGAGCGGCGACCCGTCGCCCCGGACATGGCCCGCGACGACCGCCTCGGCGATGCGGTCGGTGGCGGCGAACGCCGTCTGGGCGAAGCGTCCGACGGTGCTCGGCTCGACGCCGACTCCCAGCCGTTCGGCGTGCTCGGCGAGCCGCGCGATCGCGATCCCGGCTCCCAGCCGCACCGCCGCGGGCAGGACGTCGGGCCGGCGGTCGGCCGCCGCCTCGTGCGCGCCGGCCGCGCGGGCCCGCCGCACGATCTCCTCCGGTGACGTTCCGGGCTCGCCGAGCAGCGCGACGAAGTGGCCGATGAACTCCTCCACGAAGGCGTCGAGGTGTCCCGCTCCGCCGAGTGCCGGGAATTCGCGCCGGATCCTGACCGTCACCTCCGCCGCCACCTCGGGAACGCAGGAACGGAGCGTCCTTTCGAATACGGTGCCCTGTGGCGTACTACTCACCGTAGCCTCCTCGTCGCTCTCTTGATGCCTGGGAGAAAGGATCCGTCGGGAGGCCCGGTTCGCGCCATCCGCGAAACTACGCGCCTGAGCCCCGGCGCCCGTACGGCGCCGGGGCTCGCCGGACCGATCGGTCACTGCGCGCAGTTCTCCTGATGGGAGGAGAGGAAGGAGTCGGCCGAGACCGGGCACACGAACTGCGCGTAGCGCGAGTCGCCGCTCAGGTACACCTTCAGCCAGGGGACGACGTAGCGGGCGATGTTCGTGCTGGCGGTGAGCACCGTCCCGTGGTTGCCGCCCGCGATGTAGAGCAACTGCTTGGGGGTGGAGGCGGGAATCCCGTTGTAGACGGTCGGGGACTCGGAGCTGAGGGTGTCGTTCTGCCCGGTCAGGATCATCGTCGGCGTCGTCACCTTGCCGAGCTGCGCGGAGGACACCGCGGGCATGTTGACGGGGTCGAGCAGGATCGCCGCCTTGAGGGACGGCTTGGAGAACTCCTCGAGGAGTGACCCGCCGCCGCCGAAGGAGTGCCCCAGGACGCCGACGGAATTGGCGTCGACCCGGCTCTTCACCGTGCTGCTCTGGGTGAGGTAGGTCAGCGCCCTGTCGATCTGCGGCTGCCGCTGCGCCGGGTACAGCATGGTGCTGGTGAAGTTGACCGTCATCGCGACGAACCCCTGCGACGCCAGCGTCTTGCCGTACCAGGACAGGACCGACTGGGAACTGGTGAGGCCGGGCGCGAGGATCACGCCGGGGTAGGGCCCGTCGGTGGTGGAGGTCGGGTAGTAGATGGTGGCCGCACCGAACTGGCCGGTGTTCCGGACGGTGGCGGTCGACGTCTGGTAGGGCCCGGTCAGGGTCTTGACGTTGTCCAGTGTCGGGTCGGGTCCGGCTGCGGCCGTCGCGGGGGCGGTGGCGACGGCGGTCGAGAACAGTCCGGCGGTCGCGAGCGCGGCCACCGCCGCGGTCGTTGCGCGAGCGGCGCGTCTCGTACGGGGCTCCAGCCACGTCTTCATGCGGATTTCCTCCTGGGGTCGCGGCGGGTCCTCGGTGCCCGCCGCTTGGCATGGAGTTTCCGCCGAGCGGCCGATGCGCTGCCATCCGTAGAACTACCTGTCCGCCTACGCGTCCGGGCCGAAGGGCGTGGTCGGCGGGGGCACGGTCGGGTGTCACGCCCAGGCGCCCGACGCGTCCTCGCCATGCCGGACCGTCCGGCCACCGAATCACCGTCGCATCGTGGTGATTGGTGACGGTTCGATAACCCATCGCTCATCGCCGTCGTCCACAGTTACGATCGATCCCCCTCATCCGTGCTCCATCTCACCGGTCGACGCCTTCCTCCCACCCCGTGCTTTTCGGAGGCTCCCGTGTCCGAACCGATCGCACCGCAGGTGCGCGCTGACCGCCGACCCGGCTTTCCGCCGGCCTTTCCCGGCGCCGCCGAGACGGGTGGCGGGCGGCGCGGGCAGTTGCCCGCCGAACTCACCAGTTATGTGGGCCGGCGGCGTGAGCAGGCCGAGTTGCGGGAACTGCTGCACCACGCGCGGCTGGTGACGCTGACCGGCCCCGCCGGAGTGGGCAAGTCCAGGCTGGCCGCTCGCGCGGCGGGCCAGCTCGGCCAGGGATGCGCCGACGGCGCCGTGTTCGTCGGCCTGGCGGAGTTGAGCGATCCGGACCGGGTCCCCGATCTGGTCGCCGGGAGCCTCGGGCTGCGGAACCTGGGCGGCGGCTCGATCTGCGACGTCGTGCTCCATCACCTGCGGGACCGGCAGACGTTCATCGTGCTGGACAACTGCGAACATCTACTGCCGGACTGCACCGAGTTCATCGGAACGCTGCTGGAGCGGTGCGGTCGCGCGGTCGTCCTGGCGACCAGCCGGCAGTCGCTGGGAATGGTGGGCGAGCGCATTCTGCAGGTCGCGCCGCTGCCGGTCCCGGCTGCGGACGGCGGTCGTCCCGAAGAGCTGGAGCAGTACGACGGAGTCCGCCTGTTCGTCGACCGCGCCACGGCCGTCTGCTCGTCCTTTCAGGTGACGCGGGAGAATTGCGCGGACGTCGCCCGGTTGTGCCGGAGCCTGGACGGGCTGCCGCTGGCGCTGGAACTGGCCGCCGCGCGCGTCCGGGTGCTGTCGCCGGGCCAGATCGCCGACCGGCTCACGAACCGGCTCGGACTGTTGACGAAAGGGCCGCGCTCTGCGGCGGAACGGCACCGGACGCTCCGCGCGGCCGTCGAATGGAGCTACGACCTGTGCTCCCCTGCCGAGCAGTTGATGTGGCAGCGGCTTTCGGTGTTCGCGGACGGCTTCGACCTGGAGGCCGCCGAACACGTATGCGCCGATGCGAGAACGCCCGAGAGCGCGGTGATCGACCTGGTCGACGGCCTCCTGGACAAGTCGATCCTCGCGAGCGCCGGGCAGAAGCCGGGCGTCCGCTACCGCATGCTGGCGACGCTCCAGGAATACGGCAGGGAACGGCTGGCCGGATCGGGAGACCTCGCCCGGGTCGCCCGCGCGCACCGGGACTGGTTCGCCGCACTCGCCACCGCCGCCGACGAACGGTGGGTCAGCCGCGCCCAGTCGGAATGGGCGGCACGGCTCTACCGGGATCTCGCCAATCTCCGCACCGCGCTGGAATGGTCGATCGGCACTCCGGGAGAGGCGGGAGCGGCCATGCGGATGATGCGCCGCCTCGGAGACTTCTGGGCCATGCAGGGGTTCAACGCCGAAGGACGGACCTGGCTGAACCGCGCCGTGGCCGCCGCGCCCGCCGACCATCCCGACCGGGCGTGGGCGCTCGCCACCAACGCTTCGTTCACCTTCTGGATGACCGACCTCACCGGAGCGCTGAAACTCCTGGACGAGGCCGACGCGCTGAACGGCGGCGCGGACGAGTTGCTGACCGGGTACATCGCCGGACTGCGGGGCCTGGCCCATCGACGCGATCCGCGCCGCTCGGCCGTGTTCGCGCAGGAGGCCGTGGACATCTTCCGCGAACACGGCGAGGCGCGCGGCGAGATGCATCCGCTCTTCGCGCTCGCCATCGCCCGGGCCTATCTGGGCGATCTCGCGGGCGCGCGTGCGGCCCTGCGGCGCATGACCGCGCTCAGCGAGGCCGCCGGGGACGTCCTCTTCCGCAACATGGCCCGGTTCGCGGTCGTTGCGGTCGAGGTCACCGGGGGCGACGTGGACGTCGCGTCCCGGACCGCGCGCGAGGCGCTCGCGGCGTCCGCGTCCACGCGGTTCCACTGCCTGGATCTGGCGTACTGCCTCGAAGCGCTCGCGTGGACGGAATCGCGGCGCGGAGAGCACCACCGCGCGGCGACCCTGTTCGGAGCCTCCGCCGAGCGCTGGAAAGACCTCGGCATCGAACCGGAGCAGGTCAGCGCCCGAGCGCATCAAATGTTCTCCGCCGCCACCGAAGACTCCCTCGGGGCGGAGGGTTTCGCCGCGGGGTTCGCGACGGGCGGCCGAATGAGCGACGACGAAGCGGTCGCTTACGGGCTCGAAACGACGGGCGCGGCGACGCCCCGTGCCGTCTCCTACGATCCGCTCTCGGAACGCCAGTGGGAAATCGCGCAGCTCGTCGCCGAGGGCCTGACCAACCGGGACATCGCCGCGAAGCTGTTCATCTCGCCGCGGACCGCCGAAGGCCACGTCCAGCGCATCCTCACCCGGCTCGGACTCGGAAAGCGCACGCAGATCGCAGTCTGGGTGACGCGCTGCCGGAACTCCGGCGTCTGACGCCCGTCGGCGATGCCCGCCACCCGCCCAGGCGCCACGGCCATCCCGCCGTGGCCGAGGCCTTCTGGTTCTTCTGCAAGGGGGGAAACCCTCTTCCGGTGGGCTGGGTGCCCCCTTATCGGATTGCGGGTGGCGCTGGGAGGCTGGCGTCGTCCTCACCCCGGGGAGAGGAGAAGGAGAGACATGTGACGTGCGCGCCGGCTGACGGCCGGGCATGAACGGAGGCCATGTCCGGTGCCGCCCGTCCGGACATGGCCTTCTCGTTGGAACGTGCCTTCGTCGTTCAGGCGTTGCGCAGGTAAGTCAGGACGGCCAGCACGCGGACATTGATGTCCGAGCGTTCGTCGTCCTGGGGCAGGCCGAGCTTTCTCGACACCGCCGTAATGCGCTTCTCGACGGTCTTCAGGCTGTAGTTGAGTTCCCGCGCGATGGCGCCGTTGGAACGTCCTTCGGCCATCAGCGCCAGCACGTGCTTTTCGCCGTCGGTCAGGTCGCGGAGCGGGTCGACGGTGCGATGGCGATGCATGACCCGCTGGATCACCTCGGAGTCCACGACCACCTCGCCCTGCGCCACCCGCCGTACGGCGTCGACGAGCCGGTCGGTGTCCTGCACGCGGTCCTTGACCAGGTAGCCGACCGATCTGGTGGCGATCTCC
Organism: Actinomadura rubteroloni; assembly: GCF_002911665.1. Classification (NCBI taxonomy): domain Bacteria; kingdom Bacillati; phylum Actinomycetota; class Actinomycetes; order Streptosporangiales; family Thermomonosporaceae; genus Actinomadura; species Actinomadura rubteroloni. The sequence goes on along the minus strand of NZ_MTBP01000004.1, from coordinate 425,588 downwards.
AGCAGGCGGACGGCGTAGGACGTCTCGGCGTAGTGCGAGAGCACCAGCAGGGCGGTGGACGGGTGGTGGGCGCGGATCCAGGTGGCCGCCTGAAGCCCTTCGTCCCGATGCTCGGGCGGCATCCGGATGTCCAGGACCACGACGTCGGGCGGGTCGGCCGCCACCCTGCGCAGCAGTTCGGGCAGGGACGCCGCCTCGCCGGCCACCTCGAAACCGCGCCTGGTGAAGGTTTCGGCGAGCATCTGGCGCAGCAGCCCCGAATCGTCGGCGATCAGCAGGCGCACGGCGTGCTCCCGGTCGGCCGGGTGTGGACAGATGATCGTCCGGCGGGGGCCGCTGGAACACAATGGCGCCGTGTCATCGGACGGCACCCTCGGCGGCGGACGGCGCACCCGCCCGGTACGCGCGCTCGCGCTGGCGGCGGCCGGGCTGCTGACCGCTCTCGTGGTGACCCTGCTGACCTGGCATGACGCTCCGTATCGCGCACCGGTGTGGCTCATGATCGAGTTGCCGGGCGTGTCGTTCACCGTCTCGGGGCTCGTCCTCGGGCTGCGGCGTCCGGGACGGAGCGTCGGCCCGCACATGGCGGTCGTCGGCTGCGTCTGGTACGCGGGGGCGCTCCAGGCGAGCGACCATCGGGCGCTGTTCGTGGTCGGGTACGTGCTGTTCTTTCTGCCGTTGGTGGCGTTCACGCACATGGTGCTGGCGCTGCCGGACGGCCGTCTCACCCGGGGCGAACGGCTCAACGTCGCCGGGCAGTACGTCACCGCCGTGCTGCTCCAGGCGGTGAACCTGCTGCGGGAGGGCACGCCCGAGCCCGAGATGTGGGGACGGCACTCCGAGGATCAGGCCGGCTCGTTCTGGAGCTGGCTGGGCAACGGGATGATGCTCGGGTTCGTCGTCGTCTCGGCCGGCCAGGTCATCCGCAAATGGCGCCGTTCGGGCGGTCCGGAGCGCCGGGAGTTCACGCTGGTCTGGGCGTCGGTCCTCGGCGTCGGCGCGGTGACCGGCGGCACCGCCGTCCTCTACCTGGTCGGCGTGAGCTGGTTCGACCGGCAGCGGCTCGGGGCGGCGTTCGGGCTCAGCGTGCTGGTCATGCCGGTCGCGGTGGCGGTCGGCCTGCTGCGCGCGCGGCTGGCCAGGCTGGAGGTCGCGCGGCTGGTCGTCCGGCTGGACCGGGCGGTCGAGCCCGCCGAGGTGCGGGACGCGCTGGCCCGCGCGCTCGGCGATCCCGGTCTCGAACTGCACTTCCCGCTGCCGGACGGGGGTTTCGTCGGGGTGGACGGAAGAACGGTCCCGTCGCTGATCCGTCCCGGCCAGGCCACGACGGCGGTGGAGCGGCAGGGACGGGTCCTGGCGGTGCTCGTCCACGATCCCGCGTTGCGTCAGCAGCGGTCGCTGGTCGAGTCCGTCGTCGCGGCGGCCCGGCTGTCGCTGGACAACGCGCGCCTGTACGCCGCGCAGCACGCGCAACTGGAGGAGATCCGCGAGTCGCGGGCGCGGGTGGTGGTCGCGTCCGACGCCGAGCGGGCGCGGATCCAGCGCGACCTCCACGACGGCGTCCAGCACAAGCTGCTGGCGCTCGGGCTGTTCTTCGGCCGGGCCCGCGACGGCCTGTCGGACCGCGACGGCGGGCTGGCGCGGCACCTGGACGCCCTCGGCGGCATGATCCGCGAGGTCGTCCGGGATCTGCGCGACCTCGCCGAGGACATCTGCCCGCCCGCCCTCGCCGAACAGGGGCTCGCCGTCGCGCTGGAGTCGGTGGCCGAACGCGCGCCGCTGCCCGTCGTGGTGGACGTTCCGCCGACGCGCTGGCCCGAGCACGTCGAGCGGGTGGCGTACTTCGTCGTCACCGAGGCGCTGGCCAACGTCTACAAGCACGCCGGCGCCGGCGAGGTGGCGGTGCATGTGGCCGACGAACCCCTCCGGCTGGTCGTCACCGTGCGCGATGACGGGCTGGGCGGCGCGGACCCGGACAAGGGGAGCGGTCTCCGCGGCCTTCAAGACAGGGTCGGCGCCCTCGGCGGGACGCTGGCCATCGACAGCGTCCGGGATTCGGGCACCACGCTCATCGCCACATTACCGACGTGACACGGCGCCGGAAGGAGGGATTTCCCTCTTTCCGGCGCGGTGCGGGAATCATTTCAGGAGCGGGCGGCGCGCAGTTCCACGGCGTCGAGGAAGAGGGCCAGCGCGGTTTCGAACTGGTCCTCGGCGTCGGCTTCGGCCAGGTGCCCGGCCACCGCCGCGATCGACGGGTAGCGGTCCGCAGGAAGGGCGCGGTATTCGCGGGACCAGGCTTCGTGGTCGCGGGCGCGGGCGGAGTCGGGCAGCGTCAGATGGACGGCCTCGTAGGTCGAGTACGCCAGCGCCGTGTCGACCAGCGCCCGGTAGCAGGAGGCGGCCTCCCGGCCGCGCAGCCCGGCCTGGAGCAGGGCGCCGAGGACGATCTCGGCGCCGGCGAACTCGGCCGCGCCCCGGGACGTGCGCCCGGCGACCAGGGCCGCCGAGTGCGGGTGGGCGCGGCAGGCCCGGCGGACGCGGCGGGCCAGGTCGGTCAGCGTCCGCCGCCAGTCCGCGGCGGCGACGAAGCCGTCGAGCGATTCGGCGAGCAGCCGGTCGGTGAGGGCGAGCAGCAGGTCGTCCTTGCCGCCGAAGTGGCGCAGGACGGCGGTGTGGTCGACGCCGAGCTCGGTGCCGAGCCGCCGGAACGTCAGCGCCTCCGACCCCTCCCGCTCCATCAGCGCCATGGCCGCGTCCATGATCACTTCCGGGTTGAGGAAGCCCGGGGAGCGGCGGCGCCGCACGGGCCGGGGGGCTGCTTCGGTCATCGCCCCAGGGTAGCGGCCGACCTTGCGCACCACTGTTGACACCACTGGTGCACGGATGTTTCGATCGGGCCTCCCCCCACCGAACGGAGAGCCCGACATGTTCAAGCGAGGCGCCTTCGCGGCCGTTTCGGCCGCCGTCCTCCTGACCTCGGCGCTGACGGCGCCGGTCCGCGCGGACGACGGCCCCCTCCCCCTGCCGCTCCTGCCGCACGTGCCCTTCTACCCGACGACGACGGTCGCGCCCTCGGCCACGCCCGAACCGCTCGCCGTGCACAGCCGGCCCGTCAACCCCACGTACGTCTTCGGCGGACGGACCAGCACGCTGGACGACTTCCTCACCCGGTCCTCGACGCTCGGCTACCTCGTCCTGCACGGCGCGACGATCGTCGACGAGCGCTACTTCTCCGGCTACGGCGCCACCAGCCGCTTCAACTCCTGGTCGGTCGGCAAGTCCATCACCGCCACCGCCGTGGGCGCCGCCCTCGCCGACGGCCGGATCGCCTCGGTCGCCGACCCGGTGACGAAGTACGTCCCCGAGCTGCGCGGCACCGGCTACGACGGCGTCGCGATCCGCGACCTCCTGCAGATGGCGTCCGGCCACAAGTACGACGAGACCGACTACACCAACCCGTTCCAGGGCTCGACGTTCACCACGATCCGCATGGTGCTCGGCACGTCGCTCACGAGCCAGGCGCGCGAGGCCGAACGCGCGTTCCCGCCGGGGACGCGCTGGAACTACGACTCGATGAACACGTTCGTCCTCGGCTGGCTCGTCGCCAAGGCCACCGGCGAGCCCCTGTCCGCCTACGTGCGCGAGAAGATCTGGCAGCCCGCCGGCATGGAGTCCCCGATGCTGATGGGCCGCGACTACCAGGGCAGCGACATCGGCTACTGCTGCTACCACGCGACCGTCCGCGACTTCGCCCGGTTCGGCCTGCTCTACCTGCGCGACGGCCGCGCGGGCGGACGCCGGGTCATCCCGAGCGGATGGGTCGTCGACGCGACCCGTCCCACCGCGCCCTACCTCCAGCCGCACCACCTCACGCCCGACGCGCCCGGCAGCGCCGAGAACGCCTACGGGTACGGCTACCAGTGGTGGATCGGCGACCAGGGCGACTACGCGGCCATCGGCATCCTCGGCCAGTTCGTCTACGTCTCGCCGCGCCGGGACGTCGTCATCGTCAAGACCAGCCAGGATCTGAACTCCGAACTCCACATGGCCGAAGCGCTCCCGGCCTTCCGCGCCGTCGCCGACGCGGTGGCCGCGCCCTGACGCGTATCGCGAGCGAACGGCGCCCTTTTGTGCGGGAAACGGCGCTAGGCTCGCCCGCGGAAAAGGAGCGCTCCCCATGAAACGAATTGCCTTTGCGGCAATCTGCATAGCAATGGCCGGTTTGGCGTGTTTGGTCGGTTTGACCGTCTCACGGTCGTCCACCGTGACGCCCTCGGCCGCCGCCGCGCCGTCCGTCACGTTCAAGGCGCAGCGGATCACCGGCCCGCGCCCGCCGAAGTCGGGAATCGACCACAACGTCGTGGCGCTCGGCACGGTGCGGCTGGCGATGTCGGCGAAGCAGACCGCGTACGTGGTCTCCGCGCTGCGCGCCAACGCGGCCACCGTCCGGACGATGGTGGACAACGAAGTGCGCTGCACCTGGCCGGGCGGAAGCAAGAACCTGGTCATGGGGCAGAACGTCTACGCGGGCACCGGGAAGGACCCGCGGTGGGAGGACATCTGGGTCGTCACCAAGTTCCTCCTGCACCCGGGCGTCGCCACGACCGCCACCTGCACGGCGTACGCGCGGGTCGCCTCGCTCTACTCGCAGCCGTCCTCGGTGATGATCGCGGGCGGTTCGCTTCGGTTCGCCGACACCTCGGTGGCGAACGCGGCGAACGGCAAGCCGCTGGAGTACGACATGCCCTACGGCGACCTGCCCGTCGACGCCAAGCGCCGGACGCTGCGGCAGCCCGCGCTGCCCGTGACCGCCGCGCCCTCGGGGTTCCGGGAGCTCAGCGCGTTCGGCGACGTGGACTTCCAGGTCTGCCAGCGCGGCGTCGCGTGCGACAAGAACGGGTCCACGACGGCCAAGTTCACGCTGATCGTCAATCAGTGGGACTCCAAGGGCACACACCTGTGCCACAGCGACGCGACGACCAGCGTCACGAAGACGGTCCCCTACTGGGTGCACCACGCCGTGGTGCCGCTCTACAAGCCGCACTTCAAGGTGTCGACGGCCGCCGGCTGCGCGCCGAAGTTCAGCGTCTACGTGCGCGTGGACTGGCTGCGCGGCCAGCCCGGCGCGGTGCAGGGCACGGCGGTCGGGCTGCCCGACCGGCGCGGCTCCACCACCACGCACCGCTCGGCGATGAGCCACGCCTACATCGTCCCGGCGTGATCTGACCCCGGCCGGCCCGCGCGGGCCGGCCGGACGGTCAGGCGCTCAGGGTCACCGCGCCGCCGGAGAGGGCGGCGAGGTGGGCCGCGAAGCCCGGGTAGCTGGTGGCGACCGAGTCCCAGCCGTGGATGACGGTCGTGCCTTCGGCGATCAGGGCGTTCACGCAGGCGGCCATCGCGATGCGGTGGTCGCCGTGGCTGTCCACCACGCCGCCGCGGGCCGGGGCGCCGCCCTCGATGACCATGCCGTCCTCGGTCTCGTGCGCCCGCGCGCCGAACGCCCGCAGCATCCGGACCGTGCTGGCGATCCGGTCGCTCTCCTTGACGCGCAGCTCCTGCGCCCCGCTGATCGTGGTCGTGCCGGTCGCGGCGGCGGCGGCGACCGCGAGGATCGGCACCTCGTCGATGATCGACGGGATGTCCGCGCCGGCGATGTCGATGCCGGTCAGCCGCGTGCTGCGGGCGCGGATCAGGCCGGTGGACGCGTCCACGTCGATGTCGGCGCCCATGCGGCGCAGGACGTCGATGAACCCGGTCCTGCCGAAGCCGAGGTAGACGTTCTCGACCGTCACCGACGCGTCCGGGACGATGAGGGCCGCGACGGTCCAGAAGGCCGCCTGCGACGGGTCGCCCGGGACGTCCACGTCGGTCGCGCTGAGCGGGGACGGCTCGATCGTCACGCGCGTCCCGTCGACGGCGACCTTGCCGCCGAAGTCCCGCAGCATCTCCTCGGTGTGCCGCCGGGTGGCCGCGGGCTCGCGGACGCTCGTGGGGCCGCTCGCGCCGAGGCCGGCCAGCAGGATCGCCGACTTGACCTGCGCGCTCGCGACCGGCGAGTCGTAGTCGATGCCGGTGAGCCGCCCGCCCCGGACGCCGAGCGGCAGCAGGTCGCCGTCGCGGCGCCCGTCGATCGCGGCGCCCATCGCGCGCAGCGGGACCGCGACCCGGTTCATCGGGCGGGCGCGCAGGTACTGGTCGCCGGTGAGCACCGCGTAGCCGTCGCGTCCGGCGCACACGCCCGCGAACAGGCGCGTGGCGGTGCCGGAGTTGCCGAGGTCGAGAGGTTCGTCCGGCTCGTCCTGGAGGCCGCCGCGCACGCGCAGGCCGTCGCCCGCCGGTTCGATCTGGACGCCGTAGCTCTCCAGCGCCAGCCGGGTGCGCCGCACGTCGTCGCCGCCGGACAGCCCGGTGATCAGGCTCTCCCCCTCGGCCAGGCCCGCGAGCAGCAGCGCCCGGTGGGAGATCGACTTGTCGCCCGGGACGCGCAGGCTCCCCGACAGGTGTCCGGGCCCCGTCAGCGACACCGTCCTCGCGGCGTCGACGTCCGACGATACGTCCGGTGCCACCACTGCCCGACCTCCCTGGAAACCGAATCCGCCCGTGCCCCGCAACCCTACCGATTCACTGCGTACCGCCGGGCGTGGGACGTCAGCGGACGACGTCGAAGATCTGCTTCTGCACGCCGTTAACGAACGCGGTGCTGATCAGAGTGCGCATGAGGAGTTCCTTTGCGGTTTCAGGCGAAGGCTGTCGAGCCATCGTCTCCACGCCCGCGACGGCGTCGGCGAGCCCCGCGCCGCGCCCGGTTGGGACAACGCGGTCAGGAGACCTTGCGGGCCACCCCGGCGACGAAGATTCCGCTCGCGGGCCGCACCATCGTCGGCACCTCGGGACGCCACAGCGCGACGGGGACCAGGCCGGGGTCGAGCATCTCCCAGCCGTCCCGGCCGAAGAACCCCTGGATCTGGCCGAACGGACGCAGCGCGCCCACGCCCATCTCGCGCTGGTACTCCTCGGCGATCGCCGCGAACTCGGGCCGGTCGATCGCGTGGCTGATCACCAGGTGGCTCCCGACGGGCAGCGCTTCGCGCAGCCGCGCGACGACCGGGTCCGGGTCGGGGATGAAGTGCAGGACGGCGATGAGGTTCACCGCCACCGGACGCGTGAAGTCCAGCGTCTCGGCGGCCAGTTCCACGATGCGGTCGGGGTCGCGCAGGTCGGCGTCGATGTAGCGGGTCGCGCCCTGCGGGGTGCCGGTCAGCAGCGCGCGGGCGTGCGCGAGCACGATGGGGTCGTTGTCGACGTACACGACGCGGGCGTCGGGCGCGGCGTCCTGCGCGACCTGGTGGACGTTCTCCTGCGTCGGCAGGCCCGTCCCGATGTCGAGGAACTGCCGGATCCCGACCTCGCGGGCCAGGTACCGGACGGCGCGCGTCATGAAGCCCCGGTTCTGCCGGACCTCCCACTCGAAGTCCAGGTTCGGGCACCGCGCCGCCAGCCGCCGCGCGAACTCGCGGTCGACGGAGTAGTGGTCCTTGCCGCCGAGGAGGAAGTCGTACACGCGGGCGACGCTGGGGACTCCGGTGTCGACTCCGGGACGTTCGGTTCCCGATTCCATCGCGCCTCACCTCGTCCGCCCGACCGGACGATCAAGGTAACCCATGATCCCCGGCGCCCGCAGCCGGTCGGCGCCCCTAGCCGAACGCCCCGCGTTGCGCCACCGGTTCACCGGACGAGCGGTACCGAAAAATCCGCAGGTCAAGCTAGGTTCCGCCGGAATCCGTACGGAGATCGGTATCGCTACCGATGCACACGCCCCGTCCGGGCCGACACGATGAGAGTCGATGCCGATCCGGGAGACGGTCCCGTCCGGAGCGAAGGGGACGGGCCGTCGGCGGCGGCCGGGTGGGACCGTGCGGCGCACGGCCGGCCGCGGCTCGGAACCCCGGACGGCACTCGGCGCGGCCTTGGCACGGTCGCCGGTCCGGCGGTCGGGGGACTGGGGGGTTCCCGGCCGCCGGACCCATCCCCCGTCGCCGTCCGGGCACGCGGTGGCAAAGCTCGCGAGTTGCCCTCTTCGCCGGGAGTTCATGCGTTAGGGTCGGCCCGCATATCCGGTCGTCCGGGTGCGCCGCGGGTCCCGCACGGCCCGCCGCGCCGCCGGTTCGTCCGCTTTTCGTCCGTGTTCTCTCGATCCCCCCGGGAGCTGGGCCAATGTCGTTCGCGTCGGATGTCTCCCCGCGGCGCGCACGCCGCGCGGGCCGCCTGACCGCGCGGCTGGGCCGCCGCCGCGGCGAGTCCCGCGACGGGGGGCGGCGGGCGCGGCTGCGGGTCCGGCTCGCCCGCTGGCTGGTGGCCGCTCCCGGACACGACCTGGTGGACGACCTCCTCGACGCCGTCGGCCGCACCGGCGGCGGACGCGGCTCGGCCGACGCCTGGCGCACGCTGAACGACGACGTGGGCGCCCGCCTGCTGCTGCTCACCGAGCAGATGCTCCCGCCGCTGACCGCGCTGGAGGCCGACGAGGCCGACGAGGAGCGCATCGCCCACCTGTACGCCGTCGACCACGCGCTCGCGCGGATCCGGCGCGTCGCCCGGGACCTGCGGGTCCTCGCCGACGGGCAGGAGCACGAGGGCGAGGACTTCGCCGTCCCGCTGTACGAGGTCGTCCTGCAGGCGATCTCGCCGGTGCAGTTCCCCGACCGCGTCCGGCACCAGCCCGGCCCCGCCGGGGACGCGGCCGTCCCCGGCTACGCCGCGCACGACGTGGCGATGCTGCTCGCCGCGCTGATCGACAACGCGGTGCGGTACTCCACCGGGCCCGTCCACGTGACCGCGCACCCGTTCACGAACGGCAGCCTGGTCGTCCAGATCGCGGACGCGGGCGTCGGCATGGCGCCGGACCGGGTCGAGCTGCTGAACCGGCTGTTCGCCGGCGAACCGCTTCCCGTCGGCGCCGAGACCGGGCGCCACCTGGGCTTTCCCGTCGCGCACCGGCTGGCGCGGCGGCACGGGATCGGGCTGTCGCTGGCGTCCCGGCACGGCGGGCCGGGCGGCGGGCTGATCGCGATGGTGACCGTCCCGGCGCACCTGCTGACGTCCCCGGCGCCCGCGCGCGACCCCGCGCCGCGCCCGCCCGTCCCCGAACCCGAGCCCGCCGCGCCCCCGGCGGCGCCGGCCGCGCACCCCGCCGACGGCGGCCTCCCGAGGCGCAGCGACTGGCGGCGCGGCGCCGGGACGCCCGGCCCGGACGCCCCCGCCGCGCCGCCCGCCGCGCCCGCGAACACGCTGGCGGGGTTCGCCGACGACCTCGCCGCCTTCACCGCTCCCGAGACCGGCGGCGCGGACTCCCCGGAAGGTGAGAAGTGGTGAGTACCCAGGACACCGTCCCGCTGGACCGCCTGGTCGGCAACCTCCTCGGCTCGGTCCCCGGCATCGCGGGCGCGGTGGTCGCCTCGTCCGACGGGCTGCTGCTGTCGAGTGTCGGCCTGGCCCGCGACCAGGCCGAACGGCACGCCGCCGCCGGGATCTCGCTGCTGGCGCTCGGGCACGCGATGGGCGGCACCACCGGACGCGGCTCGTGCGAGCAGATCCTCCTGCGCTACACGCGGGGGCACCTAGTGTGCATGCGCATCCAGGCACCCGCCGCGCTGATCGTCGAGGCCGAGCCGGGCGCCAACCTCGGCGCCGTCGCGACCGCGATGACCCAGTTCGTCACCAGCGTGGGGCCGGCCTTCGCGCCCGAGCTGCGCGGCGGACGGGAGTCCGGATGACGCGGCGCGCCGGCCTGGACCCGACGCGCTGGGGCCGTCCCTACACCCGCGTCGGCGGACGGATCCGCACGCCCCGGCCGCTGCTCGTCCACACGCTCGTCCACGTCCCGCAGTACGACGCGTCGGTCGCGGCGACGCTGCCGCCGTGGGCGCGCACCCTCTACCAGCGGGCGGCGGCGTCCTCCCCGGTGTCGCTGGCCGAGCTGTCGGCCGAGTGCGCGATCGCGCTCGGCGTCGCGCGGGTGGTGCTGAGCGACCTGTCGGCCGCCGGCCACGTCCATCTCGGCTCGGGCGCGCAGGATCCGCGCGACACGGTCGTCCTCGGAAGGGTGCTCGATGGTCTCCGCAAGCTGGCCTGAACCCCGGCGCACGCCGTCGGCGCGACGGCACGCCACCTCCGTCAAGATCATGGTGGCGGGCGGGCTCGGGGTCGGGAAGACGACCGCCGTGCAGTCCATCTCGGAGATCGCGACGATCAACACCGACAACTGGATGACCGAGTCGGGCCGTCCGCTGGACGCCCTCGCCGACGGGCAGGGCAAGACGACCACCACGGTCGCGATGGACTTCGGCCGGATCACGCTGGAGAGCGACCTCGTCCTCTACCTGTTCGGCACGCCCGGCCAGCCCCGGTTCTGGACGATCTGGGAGGACCTGTGCCGGGGCGCCAGCGCCGCGCTCGTCCTCGCCGACGCCCGGCGGCTGGAGACCAGCTTCCCCGCGATCGACTACTTCGAGCGCGACGCCGACATCCCGTTCGCGGTCGCCGTCAACCGGTTCGACGACGTCCTCGCCCATCCGGTCGAGCGGATCCGCGCGGCGCTGGAGCTGCCCGAGCACGTCCCGCTGACCACGGTGGACGCGCGCAGCCGGTCGTCGGTGGCCCGCGCGCTGATCACCACGGTCGGGCACAGCCTGCGGCAGGCCGTCCTGGCGTCGGGCGGCGACGCGTCCGGCGCCGGCCGGTAGCCCCCCACCCCTGCGAGCACACGGAAGAGAGAACGTCCGACGATGCGCAACATCCTGATCATCGGTGCGGGCCAGGCGGGTCTCCAGCTCGGGCTGGACCTGCTGCGCCACGGCTACCGGGTCACGCTGATGGCGGCCCGCACCCCGCAGGAGACCCGGGCGGGACGGGTCATGTCGACCCAGGTGATGTTCGCGCCCGCCCTGGACTTCGAGCGCGCCGGCGGGCTGCACCTGTGGGACGGGCGGGTGCCCGCGATCGAGGGGATGCGCGTCATGGCGGGCGGGCCGGACGGGTCGGTCGCGCTCTCGTTCAGCGCGCCGTTCGAGCGTCCCGCGCACAGCGTCGACCAGCGGGTGAAGGTCGCGGGCTGGCTGGAGCTGTTCGAGCAGCGCGGCGGACAGGTCGTCTACGGGTCGGTGCTGACGTCCGACCTGGAGGGCCTGACCGCCCTGTTCGACCTGACGATCGTCGCGGCCGGGCGGGGCGACCTCGCCGCGCTGTTCGACCGCGACCCGTCCCGCTCCCCTTACGACGCGCCGCAGCGCGCACTGGCGTGCGTGTACGTGCACGGGATGGAGCCCGACCCGGAGTACCCGGAGCCGCACGTCGGGATCAGCGCGCTGCCCGTCGGCGAGCTGATCACGATGCCCGCCCTCACCGTCGGCCGGGACGGGGACGCCGCGCCGTGCGACATCCTCTTCATCGAGGCCGTCCCGGGCGGGCCGCTGGACCGCTGGGACACCGGCCGCAGCCTGGACGCCGCCGCCCACCTCGACCTCACCCGCCAGGTCCTCGACGAGTACTTCCCGTGGGTGGCGCCGCAGTGCCGCTCCCTGGAGCCCACCGACGGACGGGCCGCGCTCGCCGGGGCGTTCACGCCGGTCGTGCGGCACCCGGTCGGACGCGTCGGCGGCGCCTCGGTGCTCGGGATGGCCGACGTCGTCGTCACCAACGACCCCATCGCGGGCCAGGGCGCCAACAACGCCGCCCACTGCGCCGCGATCTACCTCGCGTCGATCCTGGAACGCGGCTCCGAGCCGTTCGACGCCGCCTGGATGCAGGACACCTTCGACCGGTACTGGGACTACGCGCAGTGGTCCACGGCCTGGTCGAACGCGCTGCTCGGGCCGATGCCCGAGCACGTCCAGCGCGTCCTCGGCACGGCGGCCCAGGACCCGCGCGTGGCGCGGCGCTTCGCCGCGGGCTACGTGACGCCGCCCGAACTCGCCGAATGGATCCTCGACCCGTCCGCGACCGACGCCTACCTGACGTCGCTCACCTGACCCCCCGGGGCGGGGCGGCGGGCGGAAAGGCGGGCGGCGGAAACCCGCGTCGATTCGGCGGCGGGCGCGCGGGCTGACTTTCGTTCACGCGCGGGCGTCCGCAGTTCGGCGGACGGGCATTTGCCGGGGCGGGGAAGGCGGCGGCCGGCGCGGCTTTCCGGGACGGCGGGGATCGGCCGGGTTTTCCTCTGCGGTTCGAACGTTCCCGGGGCGCGGGGCGGCGCCGGGAAGTGCGTCGGCTTCGTCCTGCTTTGCCGGTCCGGCGGGTGCGCGGGCCATTCGGGGCCCGGAACGGGTCGAGGGCCTGACCGGTCCGCGGTCAGGCCCTCTCATGCGGCGCTCCGAACCGTGGAGCGCCATTGGCGGGGACGGCCTAGTGCGCCGCCTCGTACTGCTCGATCACGGTCGCCGGAATGCGGCCCCGTTCGTTCACCGCGATGCCCTGCGACCTCGCCCACTCGCGAATCTCGCCGGACCGCTCGCGGTTGGACTGCGTCCTGGCCGGTCGGCCGGCCTTGATGCCCTTGGGACGTGCCCGGCGGGCGCCCTGCACGAACGGCTCCAGGTTCTTGCGGAGCCGGGCGGCGTGCTGCTCGCTCAGATCGATCTCATAAAGAACTCCGTCCAACGAGAAGCTGACCGTCTCGTCGGCCACGCCACCGTCGATGTCGTCAACGAGGCGTACCTCGACCTTCTGTGCCATGCGGGGCCTCCTTTCCACAGTTCCGAGGTAGCCCGCAGCATAGACGGTCGGACGGTCGATAGCGAGGCCGCGCGTTGAAATTTTCATAAATCGCGCCATAGTTAACTCGGAGGATCGGCGACTAGTCACCATGCCGCGAGCAGCGGCGGACCGGAACGGTCGCGGCACGCGATGTCGGACGGGTGAGATCCCGATCGCCGCGCCTTCTCTCCACCGCACGCGGGGACCCGGGCCGGGGCGTTCAGGAAGCCCTTCCTGCCCAGCGCGCAAAAATCAAGATCGAGTCAACTCCGCGACGCCCGTTCCGAATAGCCGGGCAATGCGCCGGACATACCGGATATGGATGATGTTTCCTTACCGCGCCACCGAACCCCGGCGTCCACCGGCGGCCCCGCGCCGCGAACGGGTGACCAGACCGGTCAGGATTCGAGAAGCGCCGCTTACCGAGCCCCGCCTAGCGTGACATCGAGATCCGCGAACGAAGGAGACATGATGAGCGACACGCCGTCGATCAAGACCGTCCTGCACCCCGTCACCGACCTGGCCAAGGCCAAGGACGTCTACACCGCGCTGCTCGGCACCGCGCCGCAGACCGACTCGGAGTACTACGTCGGCTACGACGTCGGCGGCCAGCACATCGGGCTGCTGCCGGGCGGCGGGCCGCAGGGCTTGACGTCCCCGGTCGCGTACTGGCACGTTCCCGACATCGAGGCGAAGCTCGCCGAGGTGACCGCCGCGGGCGCGGCCGTCACCGAGGCCGCGCACGACGTCGGCGGAGGACGCCTGGTGGCGAGCTTCACCGACCCGGACGGCAACGTTCTCGGGCTCGTCCAGGACCGATGAGCACCGCACCGCCGCGTCCGGGACCGTCCGGACGCGGCGGCACCGCGCCGAGATGCGGCGAACTTCGCGAACCTGGTTGGATCGGACCAGGTCACGACGGGGACGGGAGACCAGCATGGGCACGCCGACGGGGGCGCACGCCGCCGACAGCCACGACCTGATCCGGGTCCACGGCGCACGCGAGAACAACCTGAGGGACGTCAGCGTCGAGATCCCCAAGCGCCGGCTCACGGTCTTCACCGGCGTGTCCGGGTCGGGCAAGAGCTCGCTCGTGTTCGGGACGATCGCCGCCGAGTCGCAGCGGCTGATCAACGAGACCTACAGCGCGTTCGTGCAGGGATTCATGCCGACGCTCGCGCGGCCGGACGTCGACGTCCTGGACGGCCTCACCACCGCCATCATCGTGGACCAGCAGCGGATGGGCGCCGACCCCCGTTCCACCGTCGGCACCGCGACCGACGCGAACGCCATGCTGCGCATTCTGTTCAGCCGTCTCGGGCAGCCGCACATCGGGCCGCCCGGCGCGTACGCGTTCAATGTCCCGTCCGTCCGGGCGAGCGGCGCGATCACCGTCGAGCGCGGCGAGAAGAAGGCGGTGAAAGCGACCTTCACCCGTACCGGCGGCATGTGTCCGCGTTGCGAGGGACGCGGCGCGGTTTCCGACATCGACCTCGGTCAGCTCTACGACGACGCCAAGTCGCTCGCCGAAGGCGCACTGACCATCCCCGGTTATACGCCGGGCGGTTGGAACTACCGCTTGTACGCGTCGTCGGGGTTCGTGGACGCGGACAAGCCCATCCGCAAGTACACCAAGAAGGAACTGGACGACTTCCTCTACCACGAGCCCGTCCGGATGAAGATCGAAGGCATCAACATGACCTACGAGGGTCTGGTGCCGCGCATCCAGAAGTCCATGCTGTCCAAGGACAAGGAGGCGATGCAGCCGCACATCCGGGCGTTCGTGGACCGGGCCGTCACGTTCACCACATGTCCCGAATGCGACGGCACCCGTCTCACCGAGGCGGCGCGCTCCTCGAAGATCGGTGGCATCAGCATCGCCGACGCGTGCGCGATGCAGATCAGCGATCTCGCCGGATGGGTCCCGGGCCTGGACGAACCGTCGGTCGCTCCCCTGCTGGAGGCGCTCGGCGACGCATTGGACTCGTTCACTGAGATCGGGCTCGGTTATCTCTCGCTGGACCGTCCGTCCGGGACGCTGTCGGGCGGCGAGGCGCAGCGCGTCAAGATGGTCCGGCATCTCGGGTCGTCGCTCACCGACGTCACGTACGTCTTCGACGAGCCGACCACCGGCCTGCACCCGCACGACATCCAGCGGATGAACGACCTGCTGCTGCGGCTGCGGGACAAGGGCAACACCGTCCTCGTGGTGGAGCACAAGCCGCAGACGATCGCGGTCGCCGACCACGTCGTGGACCTCGGGCCCGGCGCGGGGACGGCGGGCGGCACCGTCTGCTTCGAGGGCACCGTCGAGGGGCTGCGGAGCGCCGGGACCGTCACCGGGCGGCATCTGGACGACCGGGCGTCGCTCAAGGAGACCGTCCGCAAGCCTTCGGGCGCGCTGGAGATCCGCGGCGCGTCCGCGCACAACCTCCAGGACGTGGACGTCGACGTCCCGCTCGGGGCGCTCGTCGTCGTCACCGGCGTCGCGGGTTCGGGCAAGAGTTCCCTGCTGCACGGGTCTCTGCCCGCCGGAGCCGGTGTGGTGTCAGTCGACCAGGCACCGATCCGCGGATCCCGGCGCAGCAACCCGGCGACCTACACGGGGCTGCTCGAACCGATCCGCAAGGCGTTCGCCAAGGCCAACGGGGTCAAGCCCGCGCTGTTCAGCGCCAACTCCGAGGGCGCCTGCCCCACCTGCAACGGCGCGGGCGTCATCTACACCGACCTCGCGATGATGGCCGGCGTCGCCACGACCTGCGAGGACTGCGAGGGCAAGCGGTTCCAGGCGGCGGTGCTGGAGTACCGGCTCGGCGGACGCGACATCAGCGAGGTGCTCGCCATGTCGGTGGCCGAGGCGGAGGGGTTCTTCGGCGCGGGCGAGGCGAAGCTGCCCGCCGCGCACCGGATCCTCGCGCGGCTCGCGGACGTCGGGCTCGGCTACCTCGGCATCGGGCAGCCGCTCACGACGCTGTCGGGCGGCGAGCGGCAGCGGCTCAAGCTGGCCGTCCACATGGCCGAGACGGGCGGCGTGTACGTCCTGGACGAGCCGACGACCGGGCTGCACCTGGCGGACGTCGAGCAGCTCCTCGGCCTGCTCGACCGGCTCGTGGACTCCGGCAAGTCGGTCATCGTGATCGAGCACCACCCGGCCGTCATGGCGCACGCCGACTGGATCATCGACCTCGGCCCCGGCGCCGGGCACGACGGCGGACGGATCGTCTTCGAGGGCACGCCCGCCGACCTCGTCGCCGCCCGCTCCACCCTCACCGGCGAGCACCTGGCTGCCTACGTCGGCGCCTGACTGGGCGTCCGGCCGTCGGAAGGACGCTCGTCGGCGGGCGGGAGTTCACCGCGTCCGGAAAACCGATTGTCCGCCGTCGCGGGGCCGCACTACGGTGCCCGGGTGGACCTCTTCTCCCGCTCGTGGACGGCCCTGCGCGCGGCCGTGGACGCCCTCGCCGACGACGACTTCGCGCGGCCGTCGGGCTGCGCCGGGTGGCTCGTGCGGGACCTGGTCTGCCACCTGGTGATCGACGCGCAGGACGTCCTGATCACGCTGGTGACGCCCGCCGACGGCGAACCGACCGCGGACGCCACCACCTACTGGGAACTGGTCGACCCGCCGACCGGGGACGATCCGCTCGACGCGCTGATCCCCCGGCTGGCCGCCGCGTACGGCGACCCGGGGCTATTGAAGTTCCATCTGGACGACCTCGGGGCCGCGGCCGGGCGCGCCGCCGAACTCGCCGACCCGTCCGTCCGGGTCGCGACGAAGGACGTCGTGCTGACCGCCGGCGACTACCTGACCGCCTACCTCATGGAATGGACGCTGCACCACCTCGACCTGGTGGCGCACCTGCCGTCCGCCGCCGGGCCGCCCGCCGACACGCTCGCGGCGGCGCGCACGGCGCTGGAGAAGATCGCCGGCGCCGCGTTCCCCGCGTCGTTCTCCGACACCGACGCGCTGCTGGTCGGCACCGGCCGCCGCGCCCCGACGTCCGCCGAGCAGGCCGCCCTCGGCGACCTGGCCGCACGGCTCCCGCTCGTCCTCGGCTGACCGCCCGGACCCCACCGGGGCAGCGGCCTCAACCGGTGACGCCGGCGCGGCTCGGCATTTTGTTCAGGTCCGGTCGGCGCCTGGAGCCGGGTCCGGCGGTCCGTCCTGGTCCGCGTGCTTTGCCGCGTCCGAAAGCTCGTCCGGGACGGCGGACGGAGTCGCGCCCAAGGGGCCGTTCTGGTCGGAGTGGGGCGGTTTGGCCGAGCCGGCGGCGGGAGGCGGTGCGGGCCGGGCCGGGCCTTGGGCGGCTCCCGGGGGCGTGGGGCGGTCGGCGCGCGGAGGTGCGGGGGGCCAGGCTTCGTAGCCCGGGGACGGGTGGGCGCTCATCTCCGTCAGCGCCTGTTCCGCCTCCGCCGCGACGGTCGCCGAGCCGCTGCGGGCGGCGTCGCCGTACAGCCTGCGGGCCAGCGCGTGGTCGCCGCGACGCGCCGCCAACTGGGCCAGCCGCAGCGTCGCCTTCGGCGCGATGTCGTGGTGGCCGGACGCGGCGGCGAGCGAGAACCACCTCCCGGCGGTGTCCAGCGCGCCGAGCTTCTCGTCCATCGCGCCGAGGGTGAGCATGGAGCGGGCGGCGACGAAGCGGTTCGCGGACGTCGCGGCGCGTTCGAGCAGCCGCCGCGCCCGGTCGGTCTCGCCGCGGGCCCGCGCGGCCAGCCCCCGGTCCAGCTCGGTGGACGACGCGAGCGCCGCGTCGGCGTCGGACGCGCCTTCGCCGCCCGCCGGGCCTCCCGCGCCGGGCACGCCCGCCGGTTCCTCCCACGGCAGCGGCGGCGGCGCGCCGGGACCGCCGGGCGGCTGGTGGCCCGGCGGCGGAGTGTTCCCGTATCCGGCGCCCGGCTGCCCGTCCTGCGGCACGAACGCGGCCCGCACTCGGGCCGCCAGCCGGTCCACGTGGCCGAAGATCGCCGGACGTCCGTCCTGGGGGCCGGACGGCGCACCCGGTGCGGCGCCGAACGGCGGCGCGGGCGGCCTGGGAAGCCCTTCGGGCGCCGATCCTGGCGGCCCGCCCGCCTGCGGACCGGACGTCCTCTCGTACGGCCCGCCGAACTGCGGTCCGGACGGCGGCGCGCCGGGCGGCGGCCCGGACGGAACGCCGAACGGCGGCCCGGCAGGCGGATACCCGCCGGGACCGTCCGGCGGCGGACCCGCCGGAGGTCCGGGCGGTCCCCCGCCCTGCGCCTCCTGCGGCGCGCCCGGAAACGGCGCGGGCGGCATGCCGTACGGCGACGCGCCGAACTGCGGACCCGACGACCTCTCGTGCGGCACGCCCGGGGCGCCGTACGGCGGCGCGACGCCGGGCGACGCGGACGGCGCCCCTGCAGGGTCGCCGTACGGGACGCCCGGCGGGGTCCCGTACGGCGACGTGCCGACAGGCCCGGCAGGTGGGACGCCCGGCGTCCCGCCGTACGGCGGGACGCCGGAGGGAGAGGCGGGCGCGGCGCCCGGCGGGGTGCCGTACGAAGGCGCGGGCGCAGGGGGCGGGGTGTCGGTCAGCGCCGCGGCGGTCGTGCGGCGGCGTTCCTCGATCATGCCGACGACCGCGGGCGGCAGCCAGGACGCCGGTGGCGGGGCCGACGCCATCAGGCGGTCGATGACCTCTTCGAGCGGCGGACGGTCCCGGCGGTCCTTGGCCAGGCAGGCGGCGACCACGGCGTGCAGGACGGGCGGAAGACCCGAAAGGTCCGGCTCGGCGTCCAGGATCCGGTACATCACGGCCGCCTGCGGCAGGTCCCCGAAGGGCGGACGGCCCGTGGCGGCGTGGGCGAGCACCGCGCCGAGGGCGAAGACGTCCGTCCGCGCGTCCAGGTCCCGTTCGCCGCGCACCTGCTCGGGCGCCATGTACGCGAGCGTCCCGATGACCGACCCGGTGACGGAGTGGCGCGGCGTGTCCAGGGCCAGCGCGATCCCGAAGTCGATGATGCGCGGGCCGTCTTCCGCGAGGACGATGTTGCCGGGCTTGAGGTCCCGGTGGACGAGCCCCGCGCGGTGCACGGCCGCCAGGCCCTCGGCGAGGTGCGCGCCGAGGACGCGCGCGGAGTCCGGCGGGAGCGGGCCGTACCGGTCGACGGCCTCGTCCAGCGACGGCCCGGGGACGTAGGCGGTGACGAGCCAGGGCGGGTCCGCGCCGGGGTCGGCCTTGACGACGGCCGCGGTGTAGAGCGCGCTCACCCGCCCGGCCGCGCGGACCTCCCCGGCGAACCGGCGGCGCAGTTCGTCACGGCCCTGGAAGTCCGCGCGGATCGACTTGACCGCGACGGCCCGGCCGGTGCGGGTGCGGCCGAGGTAGACGGTCCCCATGCCGCCCTCGCCGAGCCGCGCGAGGAGTTCGTACTCGTCGACCCGCCGTGGATCGCCCGGCCCCAGCGGCTTGATCCCCACCCCGGCTCCCCGTCCTCGGCCCAGCGCCACGTTCCGGACGAATCGTACGGCGGAACGCGGCGCCCCCGCGCCCGTCAGGCGGCCGGGGCGGCGGCCGGACGAGGCCGGGCCGCCAAGGCGCGGTCGCGGACGACCAGCACCGCCAGCGCGATCATCCACACGCTCCAGGCGACGTAGCCGAGGAAGTTGGCGGCGTCCGCGCCGGGCACGTCGAGCGGCACCAGGACCCCGGCGGCGACGGCGAGGGCCGAGACCGCGCCGAGTCCGGCGAACCAGCGCGGGGCGCCGGGCATGGCGCGCAGGACGAGCAGCGTCCAGGACGCCGTGAGGAGGTAGCCGAGGGTCTCGCCGACGGCGGTGCCGAGGTAGTGGTGCAGCACCGTGAAGACGGTCTCGGTCGTGGCGGGGTCGGCGGCGTGCGCGCTCGCGAGCGCCGGGACGGCGAACGGCCACCGCAGCAGCCCGAGCACCTGGACGAGCCCGGCGAGGACCCCGGTGTGCACGGCGAGGGTGGTCGCGGTGCCGGGCGGCAGGCGGCGCCCGAGCAGGACGGCGGCCGGGACGAGCAGCCCCGCACCGAACGCCAGGAGCAGGAACCACCCGCCGATGACGTGCGGGTTCGCGGCGAACCTGTCGAGGATCTTTCCGGCGGGCTCGGCGAGGACGCCGGGGTAGTCGAACACCGACCCGAGGCCGGCGAAGGCCGCGTTCGCGGCGGCGACGCCGCCGACGAGGGCGGCGGCGAGGGTCCATCGTCCGTCACGCATGGCTGTGCTCCCAAAACTCTGAACGGTGTTTAACGTTAAACAGCGTACAGTATTGCCATGCCACCACGGAAGCGCGGCCCGAGAAGATCCGTCGACCGCTCGACGGTCCTGGACGCCGCCCTGGCGCTCGTCGACTCCGGCGGCCTCCCGGCGCTGACGATGCGCTCCCTCGCCGCCGAGGTGGGCCTGACGCCCGGCGCGCTCTACACCTACTTCCCCGACCGCGCGGCGATCGTGTCCGCGCTGGTGGACGCGCTGCTGGCCGAGGCCGACACGTCCGTCCTCGCCACCGCGCGGCCCTGGCGGGAGCGGATCACCACGTTCGCGCTCGGGCTGCGGGACGTGCTCCTGCGGCATCCGGGGATCGTCCCGGCACTGCTCGGCGACGCGTTCCGGGGACCGGTCGCCCTGACCGTCGGCGAGCACCTGCTGGACGCCCTCGCCGACGCGGGCCTGCCGCCGGACGAGGCGGCACGCGCGTCCTACGGCGTGATGGTCTACGTGCTGGGCGCGATCGCACTGGAGGCGGCGGAGATCCCCCCGGGCGCTCCGGCCGCGCCGGAGGACGTCCGGATCGCCGAGCGCCGCGCCGCCCTCGGCCATCTCGACCCGTCCACGCATCCGCGCACGCACGCGGCGGCCGACACGATCGCCGCCTACGTCTCCACCGGGCAGTTCCGCTGGGGCCTGGACCGGATGCTCACGGGTCTGCGCCGCTGACGAACGGGCGACACTTCGGTGACATTCCGTGTGGGAATCCTCACGGGCTGGCACCATGCGCTGCATGGCGCGTGAACGGTCGGCGCGGGCGCGCAGCGCGGGCGCCGCGCTCCTGGCCCTGATGATCGTCGCGATCTGCGGCGGGCTGGTGGCGGTGCTGCGGCGCAGCGGGCTGGAAACCACCGCGAGCTGGGCGCAACTGGCGTCGGTGCCGCTGGCGGTCGCGCCGCTCGTCCCGCTCGTCGTCGGCGGCTGGCGCCGGCACGGCACGGCGGTCAGCACGCCCGAGCAGGTCGACCGCGCGCAGGAGACGCTGGCCGGGCTGGTCGCCGAACAGTGGCGCGCGGAGATCCTCGCGCGGCGCCTGGACGACCCCGCGCCGCTGGCCGTCCGGTGGCGCCTGACCGGGCTGCCCGTCATGGACCGCGCGGCGGCGGGCGGGCGCCGGTTCCTGTCGGCCGGGCCGCGCCTCACCGTCCGCAGCGACCGCGTGGACGACCTCGTCCGCGCCTTCCGCGACCTCCCCCGCCGCCGCCTGGTCGTCCTCGGCGATCCGGGGATGGGGAAGACGACGCTGGCCGTCCTGCTCCTGCGCGGGCTGCTGGGCGACCGGCGGCCGGGCGACCCGGTCCCCGTGCTCGTGACGCTCGCGGGCTGGGCGCCGGACGCCGTGCCGTTCGACGCCTGGTTCGCCTCCCGGCTCGCCGCGATGTACCCCGCTCTGCGCGCGGACGCGTTCGGCCCGGACGCGCCCGCCGCCCTGGTGCGCCGCCGCCGGGTCCTGCCGGTCCTGGACGGCCTGGACGAGGTCCCCGAACCGCTGCGCGCCCCCATGATCACCGCGTTGAACGCCGCGCTGACCGCCGCCGACGGGCTCGTCCTCACCTGCCGCACCGCCGAGTACGCCGCCGCCGTCGCCGCGCCCGGCGGGGACGTCCTGACGGCCGGCGCGGTGATCGAACCGCGTCCGCTGCGGCCCGCCGACACGGCCGCGTACGTGGCGCGGAGCCTGCCGCCGCATCCGCCGGGCGCGTGGCGGGACCTGGTCGCCGTCCTGGCCTCGGGCGAGCGGACGCCCGCCGCCGAGGCGCTGGCGACGCCGCTGGCGCTGTGGCTGCTGCGCAAGGTCTACGCCGACACGCGCACCGACCCGGCCGTCCTGCTGAACCGGACGTACTTCCGGACGCCCGCCGCGATCACCGGCCATCTGCTGGACCATCTCGTCCCGTCGCTCGCCGGGCGGAACCGCGCGTGGACGTCCGGACGGGCGTCGGCCTGGCTCGCCTACCTCGCCCGCCACCTGACGGCCACCGGCACGACCGATCTGGCGTGGTGGAATCTTCGGCTCCGGCACCGCACGCTCGTCACCTCGTCGCTGGTCGGCGTGCTGGCCGGGCTGACGCTCACGCTGACGAACGCCGTCCTCTACGGATTCACGAGCAAGCTCGGCAACGGCCTGTCCTACGGGCTGGGGTTCGCGGCACTGTGCGGGTTCTTCGGGTGGGCGTCGGCGCGTCCGGCCCGGTCGCCGCTGCGCAAGGCCGCGCTGTGGCTCGGGGGCGGGCTGGTGTTCGGGCTGGCGAGCGGGCTCGGCGACGCCGTCACCGACGGTCTCGCGGACGGGCTCACCGACGGCCTCACGATCGGTCTCGCCGACGGCCTGTGCGTCGGCCTCGCCTACGGCCTCGCGACCGGCTTCCGCGCCCCCGCCGCCGCGCCCGCCCACGCCGAGTTCCGGCTGCGCGGCCGGACGCGCGCGCTGCTGCACCACCTGGCGATCTGCCTGACCGTCGGGCTGCTGTTCGGCCCGGCGGCAGGCCTGGTGAAGGTGCTCGCGGGCGAGGCGGGGCACGAGTTGGCCTACGGGCTGTCGGCCGGGCTGGCGGTGAGCGTCCACAGCGCGTCCACGCTCGGCATCGTCTTCGGGCTGACGTTCGGGCCGGCGCTGGCCGTCCGGAACTGGGCGCGGACGCCGCAGCCGACCGGCGGGCCGCAGACCCCGCGCGACTCGCTGCGCCGCGACCTGCGGCTGGCGTGCCTGGAGTCGGCGGCGCTCGGGCTCGCGACGGGCCTGGCGTTCGGGCTGTCGACGGGCCTGGTCGCGGGACCGGTGAACGGGGTGAGCTACGGGCTGCTGTTCGGGCTCGCGTTCGCCGCGATGATCGCGCTGCGGAGCCCCGGCGTGACCTACCTGGTCACGCTGCTGTTCCTGCGGCGGCGCGTCCCGTTCCGGCTCATGCGGTTCCTGGACGAGGCGCACGAGCTGGGCGTGCTGCGGCGTGCCGGGGCCGTCCACCAGTTCCGGCACGCCGACCTGCAAGAACGGCTCGCGGACGTCAGGCCGGCCGCGGGAGCGGCACGCCGCATCGCCGTGTGAGCCGGTTCACCCGTCGGCGAGGCGCTGGATGGTGGCGCTCAGCCATTCTTGGAGTTCGACGGGGTCGCCGAGTTCGGACCGCAGGAATCGGCGGCGGGTCGAGACGCCGAGCACGAAGGCGTCGATCGCGGCGGCCCGCCGGCGGGCGTCCGCGTCGTCCAGTCCGCCGGCGCGGAGAAAGCGGTGCAGCGGCTCCAGCGAGTTCGCGTCGAGGAACGCGGCCAGCGCCTCCGCCGCCTCCGGCCGTTCCCCGGACGCGCGTTGCAGCACGAGCAGCGGGTCCTCTTCCGGCGCGCCGGACCAGCGCCCGACGATGCTCGCCGCGAGGCGCGCGCCCAGCGTGGAAAGGTCGCCGTCGAAGGATTCGGCGACCGGGATCTCCACCCGGGTCGCGGCCAGGAAAAGACCGTCCTTCCCGCCGAAATACCGCGTGATGAGGTTGGGCGACACGCCGGCCGCGTCCGCCACGCCTTTCACCGTCGTCGCCGCGTACCCGTTCCGGGCGAACTGGCGTCGCGCGTGCTCCAGGATGCGCCGCCTGGTGACGGCCGCGTTGCGGGGCCTCATGTGTACGAGCATACACATGAGTGGGTAGGCTGCTGCGCATGAAGGATGAACTGCGCGAACGGCTCCGGCGGACGCGGCGCGTCACGACCCCGTGGAGCGGCGACGGGACGCGCGGCGTCACCGCGGCGCGCCTCGACGAACTGCTCGGACATTGGACGGACGGCTACGACTGGCCCGCGCACGAACGCCGCATCGCCGCGCTCCCGTGGGAGACGCTGCGAAACGGCGGCCTGCGCGTCGTTCACCGGCGGGCCGCGGACCCCGATGCCCCGGTCGTCGTGCTGCTGCACGGCTGGCCGGATTCCGTGCTGCGTTACGAACGCGTCCTGCCCCTTCTCCCGGACATGAACGTGGTGGTCCCCGCTTTGCCGGGATTCCCGTTCGCGCCCCCGCTCACCGGCCCCGGCATGACGATGAACCGGATCGCTGAAATCCTCGCCGCCGCGCTCGGCGAACTCGGCTACGGGCATTACACGCTGTCCGGCGGCGACGTCGGCGGCACCGTCGCCGAAATCCTCGCGGGCCGGCACCCCGACCGGGTGACCGCTCTGCACCTCACCAATGTCGCCCCGTGGCGGACGCTCACGGCCGACCCGTCGAAACTCCCCTCCGACGCGGCGGACTACCTCGGCCGGGCGGCGGGATGGTTCCGGCGGGAGGGCGGCTACATCGCGGAACAGTCCACGCGCCCGAACACCCTCGCCGTCGCCCTCGGCGACTCCCCCGCCGGGCTCGCGGCCTGGATCGCCGAGAAACTGGAGGCGTGGTCCGACGATTCCGCGTTCACGACGGACGACCTCCTCACGTGGATCACCGCCTATTGGGTCACCGGCACGATAGGCACGTCGTTCGCCGCCTATGTGGAACCGGTCACCCTTCCCGAGCGCATCGAGACACCGACCGTCCTTTCGATCTTCCCCCGCGATATCAAGCCCGAGCCGCGCAGCTACGCCGAAGCCTTCCTGAACGTCCAGCACTACGAGGAACACGATTCCGGCGGCCACTTCGCGGCCTTCGAAGTGCCCGAGGCGTACGCCGAGGACCTGCGCCGAGCGGTGAACCTGCGCGCTAGCCGGTCACTCGGGTGATCCAGGCGACGAGGTCGGACTCGACCTCGTCGCGGTTGGTCTCGTTGAGGATCTCGTGGCGGGCGCCGGGGTAGGTGCGGTAGGTGAGGTCCGTCAGGCCCGCCGTGCGATAACGCTGGACGACCAGGTCCGAGTGGGACAGGCCCGCGTTCAGGACGTCCTCTTCGCCGACCATCACGTAGACGGGGAGCGCCGGGCGGACGCTGGACGGCGCGGCGAGGCGCTCGGCGGCGGCCACCGCGAGGTCGCCGGTGCTGGCGTCGTCGATCGCGAAGCCGCACCACGGGTCGGCGATGTAGGCGTCCACCTGGGACTCGTCGCGGCTCAGCCAGTCGGCGTCGGTGCGCGACGGCTGGAACGGCGCGTTGAAGAAGGAGAGCAGGTCGCCGCCGGACGCGATGATCCGTTCCATCAGCGCGTCCACGGCCGTCGTGCCGGACAGGGCCACGCCGGCGAGCAGGTCCGCGTAGTCGAGGACGTACTGCTGCGCGGCGAACGAGCCGAGGCTGTGGCCGACGAGCACGAGCGGCACGCCGGGGTGCCGTTCGCGGACGATCCGCGAGAGCGCCACCATGTCCTCGACGAGCAGGTTCCAGCCGTTGGCGCCGAGGTCGCCGGGGGTGCCCTTCATGGTGTGGCCGTGGCCGCGGTGGTCGTCGGCGTAGACGGCGTAGCCGAGGCGGTTGAGGCGTTCGGCGAGGTGGGCGTAGCGGGCCGCGTGCTCGCCCATGCCGTGGGAGATCTGGACGATCCCGCGCGGTTCGCCGGGGGCGGGCCACTCGTGGACGTGGATTTCCAGCCCGTCGCTGCTGGTGAACGTGAACATCTAGCGGCTCCTCAGCATCTCGGTGACCTGCGCGCGGATCTCGGGGGTGTCCAGGCCGCGCAGGGTGAGGGTGGTCCGGCGGCGGAGGACGTCGTCGGAGGTGGCGGCCCACTCGCGGTCGCGGGCGTAGACGACCTGCGCCCAGATGTCGGGGCCGTCCGGGTGGATCGGGGCGCCGAGCGCCGGGTCGGCCCGGACCAGGTCGGCGAGGTCGAACGCGAGCGTCCCGTAGTGGGTGGCGAGGTGGGCGGCGACGGCCGGGTCCATCGGCGCGGCGGCCAGGCGCTGCGCGACGGCGGCGGGCGAGGCCAGGCCCGGCAGCGGGACGGTCTTCAGCAGTTCCCCGCCGACGCCGAGCCGCTCCAGGATGACCTTGCCGATGTGCCGGTAGGTCGTCCACTTGCCGCCCGCGATGGACAGCATCCCGCCGGGGCCCTCGGTGAGGACGGTCTCGCGCTTGGCGGTGGCGACGTCGCCGGGCCCGCCGGGCAGGACGCGCAGGCCCGCGAAGGCGTAGACGACGTCCTCGCGGCGCAGCCCGTCCAGGCCGACGGCGGCCTCGGCGAGGATCTGGCCGATGTCGCCCTCGGTCGCGCGGACCTCGCCGGGCTCGCCCTCGTACGCCTCGTCGGTGGTGCCGAGCAGGAGGTGGTCCTCCCAGGGGATCGCGAACGACACGCGGAACTTGTCGATCGGGATCGTCAGCGCGGCCTTCCACGGCCGGTGCCGCTTGAGGACGATGTGCGCCCCCTTCGACAGCCGGATGCTCGGCGCGGCGCTGGCGTCCTCCATCGCGCGGAGCCGGTCCACCCACGGGCCGGTCGCGTTGAGGACGAGCCGGGCCGACACGCCGAACTCGGTGTCGTCCAGGCCGTCGCGCAGGTCGGCGCCGACGACGCGGCCGGCGGACATGCGCAGCCCGACGACGCCCGCGTGGTTGAGCACGACGGCCCCGGCGGCGACGGCCGCCCGGACGGTCATGATCGCGACGCGGCTGTCGTTCATCTGGTGGTCGGTGTAGACGGCGGCGGACTTCAGCCCCTCGGTGCGCAGCGCCGGGACCTGCTCCAGGGCGTGGGCCTTGGTGATCACGCGGCCGAGGCCGTCGCCGAACGCCGACAGCGCCGAGTAGAGGAACACGCCCGCGCCGAGCTTGGCGGCGCCGTGCGGGCCGTCAGCGTAGATCGGCACGACGAACCGGCGCGGGTTGACCAGGTGCGGGGCGACCTCGGCGGCGAGGCTGCGCCGCTCGCGGTGGTTCTCGGCGACGAGCCGGACGTTGCCCGTCTGCAGGTAGCGCAGCCCGCCGTGGACGAGCTTGGTGGACGCGCTGGACGTCGCCCCCGCGAAGTCGCCCGCGTCCACGAGCGCGACGCGGAGCCCGGCCTGCGCGGCGGTCCACGCGGCCGAGATCCCGACGATCCCGCCGCCGATGACGAGCAGGTCGAACTTGCCGCGGCCCAGTTCGGCGCGGATCTCCGAGCGTCCCGCGGCCGTGGTGGTCACGTTCATCGCCCCTCCACTTCCAGGTCGTCCTCGTCGATCCAGCCCTTGGCCAGTTCGACGGCCTTGCGGTATTTGCGGAGCATGCGGTCGCGGACGCGGTCGTCCAGCCGGGGCGTCCACTCGGCGGCCCGGCGCCACTCGGCGCGCAGCGCGTCCAGGTCGGGCCAGACGCCGGCGACGAGGCCGGCGGCGTGCGCGGCGCCGAGGCAGGTGGTCTCGGACACGAACGGACGGGTGACGGGCGCGTCCAGCATGTCGGCGATGGTCTGCATGAGCAGGTTGTTGGCGGTCATGCCGCCGTCGACCTTGAGGGCCTTCAGCTCGACGCCCGAGTCGAGCACCATCGCGTCCACGACGTCGCGGGTCTGGAACGCGGTGGCCTCCAGGACGCAGCGCGCGAGGTGGCCCTTCCCGGCGAACCCGGTGAGCCCGACGATGACACCGCGCGCGTCCGGCCGCCAGTGCGGCGCGAACAGCCCGGAGAAGGCCGGGACGAGGTAGAGGCCGCCGTTGTCCTCGACCGACAGCGCCAGGGTCTCGATCTCGGCGGCCGTGCCGATCAGCCCGATGCGGTCGCGGAGCCACTGCGTCAGCGACCCGGTGTTGGCGATGGACCCTTCCAGCGCGTACACCGGGGCGTCGCCGCCGAGCTGGTAGCCGATCGTGGTGATCAGCCCGTGGTGCGACCTGACGGGCTCCTTCCCGGTGTTGAGCAGCAGGAACGATCCGGTGCCGTAGGTGGACTTGGCGTCGCCGACCGAGAAGCACGTCTGGCCGAACAGGGCGGCCTGCTGGTCGCCGAGCGCCGCCGCGATCGGGACGCCCTCCAGCACGCCGCGCCCGGTGCCGTACACCTCGGCGGACGAGCGGATCTCGGGCAGCAGCGAGCGCGGGATGCCGAAGTCGGCGAGGATGCCGTCGTCCCAGTCCAGGGTCCGCAGGTCCATGAGCATGGTGCGGCTGGCGTTGGTGACGTCGGTGACGTGGACGGCCCCGCCGGTCAGGTTCCAGATGACCCAGGTGTCCATCGTGCCGAACAGCAGCTCGCCGCGCTCGGCGCGCTCGCGCACGCCCGGGACGTGGTCGAGCAGCCAGCGAATCTTCGGCCCGGAGAAGTAGGACGCGAGCGGCAGGCCCGTCCGGTCGGCGAAGCGGTCGCGGCCCTCGGTGCCGGCCAGCTCCGCACACAGCGCCTCGGTGCGGGTGTCCTGCCAGACGAGCGCATGGTGGACGGGACGTCCGGTCGCCCGGTCCCACAGCACCGTGGTCTCGCGCTGGTTGGTAATGCCGACGGCGGCGAGGTCGGACGGCCGCAGCCCCGCCTTGCCGAGCGCGCCGGCCACGACCTCCTGGACGCGGGCCCAGATCTGCGCGGCGTCGTGCTCCACCCATCCGGGCCGGGGGAAGATCTGCCGGTGTTCGCGCTGATCGACGGCCAGGATGTGGCTGCTCCCGTCGAAGATGATGCACCGGCTCGACGTCGTTCCCTGGTCGATCGCCGCCACGAAGCGGTCCGTCATCCGCGGCCCCTCCGACTCCTGAGATGGGGTGGTTTACTGAACAGTATCGGATTCGACTATGTCGAACAACAGTCTCGCGTCAGAACATCGTGGCGCCGAGGTCGCGGCTGATCGACCGGGCGGCGTCGCGCACCGCCGCGACCAGCGCGGGCGGGAACCCGCCGTCCCCGGCGAGCCGTTCGACGGCCCCGCCGATGCCGACCGCGCCGAGCGGGCTGCCCCGGTGGTCGCGGATCGGGGCGGCCAGGCCCGCGACGCCGTCCACCGCCTCCTCCCGCTCGCCCGCCCAGCCCAGCTCGCGGATCGCGGCGCACTCGGCGTCCAGCTCGGCGCGTTCGGCCAGCGTGCGGCGGGTGAAGACCTTCAGCTCGTCGTCCAGCTCGCCGGGGGCGGCCGGATCGAAGGCCAGCAGCACTTTGCCCCACGCCGTGGCGTGCAGCGGGAGCATGGACCCGACCTCCAGGACCTGGCGGCTCTCGTCCGGCCGGAACACGTGGTGGATGACCAGCACGCCGCCCTGGTGCAGCACGCCGATCCGCACGCTCTCGCCGGTGACGCGCGCCAGGTCGTCCGCCCACATCAGCGAGCGGGCCCGCAGCTCGTGGACGTCGAGATAGCTGTTGCCGAGCCGCAGCAGTTCCGCGCCGAGCTGGTAGCGGCCCGTCTCCGGGTCCTGCTCGACGAAGCCCTCCTGCTGGAGCGTGCGCAGGATCCCGTGCACGGTCCCCTTCGCCAGCCCGAGCGTCACCGACACGTCCGACAGCGCCAGCTTGCGCTGGCCGCCGGCCAGCAGGCGCAGGATCGCCGCCGCGCGCTCAAGCGACTGGATTGAACCCGGCATCCACCCTCCCTAGACGACTATGGTTCGACATTATCGAACATCCTTCTTGTAAGCCAGCAATTTTGCCCCTAGAGTGTGCGCCACCTCACCCCGAAAGCGGAGGTTCCCACCCCATGCGCTCCAGAACAGCAGCGGCCCTGACGGCGTCCGCAGTCCTCATCACCACCGCCGCCTGCGGTTCCGGCGGCGGGTCCGGCGACGACGCCACGGTCAAGATCGGCGCGATCCTCTCCATGTCGGGCATCTACTCGACGCTCGGCGCGCCGCAGAAGAAGGCCCTCCAGATGGGTGTCGAGGACCTGAACAAGCAGGGCTTCACCGTCGCGGGCAAGAAGCGCACGATGGCGATCAGCTACGCCGACGACAAGTCCGACGCGGCCACCACCGGCGTGACCCAGCTCCGCGAGCTGGTGCAAGCGCAGAAGCTCCCGGTCATCGCCTACGGCCTCGGCTCCGACACCTACGTCCCGCAGCTCAAGCGCAAGCCCGTCGCCATGCTGAACCTCATCGACTCGGTGTATCCGAGCATCCTGCGGCTCAGCCCGCACTTCTGGCGCGTTCGCGGCGACTCCCCCACCTATGTCCCGGGCTGTTTCTACTACGCCAAGCGGCAGCTCGGCATCAAGAGCGTCTCCGTCATCACCGCCAAGGGCGAGGGATACGGCGAGGGGCTCACGCAGCTCGTCAACAAGTTCGCGCCGGCCGAAGGCATCAAGGTCGCGGCGAGCACGCAGTTCCCCGTCGCGTCGACCGACTACAGCAACGCGATCCGCACCGCCGTCGCGGCCAAGCCGGACGCGGTCTACCTGTCCAGCGTCACCGCCGTGATCCTGCCCGTGCTCAAGCAGCTCCGGCAGTCCGGCTACACCGGGCCGGTCATCCACAGCGCGGGCATCAACCCGAACCAGGCCAAGGACATCCTCGGCGCCCAGTTCAACACGATCATGAAGGACAACTACGACTGCGCCGGGACGCTGCCGACGACGTCCGACAACCCGGCCGCCAAGGCGTTCGCCGCCGCCTACCAGGCCCGGTACAACGAGTACCCGCAGGACCTGACGATGTGGGCGCACGACTTCCCGTTCATCGTCGCCGCCGCGATGGCCAAGGCCGGGACGACGACCGACTCGGCGAAGATCGAGAAGGCGCTGGCGGAGATCCCCGTCCCGTCCGGCACCGTCAGCGGCTGGATCGCCGGCGGCGGCGGAAGCCTGTTCACCGAGCGCATGGCCCGG
Organism: Actinomadura rubteroloni; assembly: GCF_002911665.1. NCBI lineage: Bacteria > Bacillati > Actinomycetota > Actinomycetes > Streptosporangiales > Thermomonosporaceae > Actinomadura > Actinomadura rubteroloni. The sequence goes on along the minus strand of NZ_MTBP01000004.1, from coordinate 394,949 downwards.
ACGGCGTCCGAGGTCACGACCTGGTGCTCGAACAAGCAGACGCTCGCCAGCGCGATGACGTTCGACGTGAACAACGGGACGGTCGTGCAGCCGAACCTGAAGAAGGACGTCTGCTCGTGATCCAGGTCCTCGTCAACGGCGTCTTCCTCGGCTGCCTGTTCGCGGTCGTGGCCGTGGGGCTCACCCTGGTCTACGGGGTGATGGAGGTCCCCAACTTCGCCCACGCCGGAGTGATCGTCCTCGCCGCGTACACGACCTGGTCGGTGAGCCACGCCGGCGCGCCGTTCGTGGTGGCGGCGCTGGCGGGGATCGCGTGCGGCGGGCTGGTGTCGGTGCTCACCGAGGTCGTGGCCTACCGGTGGATCATCACCAAGCCCGCCGCCGCGCCGGCCGTCGCGCTCGGCCTGCTGCTCATCCTCCAGAACGTCGCCCTCCGCCTCTACGGCGGCGAGGGACGGTCCCTGGACACGCCCTACGACACCGTCCTGCTCAAGGCGGGGAGCGTGTCGCTGCCGGGGGTGAAGGCGGCGCTGATCGTCCTCGCCGTCCTGTCGCTCGCCGCGCTGCACCTGCTGCTCTCGCGGACCTCGCTCGGCCGCGCCATGCGCGCCGTCGCGCAGGACCGCGAGGCGGCGGCGATCCTCGGCATCCCGATGCGGCGCCAGTACAGCCTGGCGTTCCTCATCGCCGGGCTGCTCGGCGGCGTCGCGGCCGTCGCCTACGCCCCGACGTTCCAGGTCTCGCCGTACATGGCCGACGACGTGCTGCTCAGCGCGTTCGTCGTGGTCGTCCTCGGCGGGCTCGGCAGCGTGTGGGGCGCGGTGGCCGGCGGGCTCGTCCTCGGCGTCGTCGAAGGGCTCGGCGCGGCGTACGTCAGCGCGGCGTACCAGAGCGCGTTCGGGTTCCTCATCCTCGTCCTGATCCTCGTGCTGCGGCCCGGCGGGCTGCGCAGCACCAACGCGCGAAGGGTGGCCTGACGTGCGCGTTCCCGCATGGACCGCGGCCGGGTGGACCCGGCACGCCGCGACGGCGGCGGGGCTCACCGCCCTCAGCGTCGTCGCCTACCTCCTGCTGAAGGGCGTCCAGGGCGACCGCGGGCAGGTCGTGCTGCTCGTGGTCGTCTGGGCCATCGCCCTGACCGGCCTCAACCTCATCACCGGCCTCGGCGGGTACCCGAGCCTCGCGCACGTGTCGTTCTTCGGCGGCGGCGCGTACCTGTCGGCGTACCTGCTCGGCAAGGGCCTGCCGATGGCGCTGTGCGCGCTGCTCGCCGTGGGCGGGACGATGCTCGCCGGGCTCGTCGTGGCGCTGGTGTTCAGCCGGACGCGCGGCCAGTACTTCGCCATCGGGACGATGTTCTTCACGGCCGTCACGAACCTCGTCCTCACCAACGCCGCCGGGGTCACCGGCGGCCCGAACGGACGGCCCGTCGACCTCGGCTTCTCGCTCGACACGACGCTCGTGCTGCTCGCGGCGTCGCTCGGGCTCAGCCTCGGCGCGTTCTACGTCCTGTCGCGCAGCCGCTTCGGGGACCGGCTGCGCGCCATCCGCGAGGACGAGGACCTGGCCCAGCACGTCGGCGTCCCGACCGCCCGCGTGAAGCTCATCGCGATGGTCGTGTCCTCGGCGTTCGGCGCGTGGGCGGGCGTGCTTTTCGCCCAGTACAACGGCGTCATCGCGCCGTCGCAGTTCACGTTCGTGCAGGGCTTCCTGATGCTCGTCGCGATCGGGCTCGGCGGCGGCGGACGGCTGCTGGCCCCGCTCGTCGGCAGCGCCGTCGTCATCGGGTTCACCCAGCTCATCAAGCTCGGGCCGGGCGTCAGCCAGATCGTGCTCGGCGTGCTGTTCATCCTCGTCACGCTGCTCGTCCCGAACGGGATCCTCGGCGGGATCACCGCGCTGTGGCGGCGGCCCCGGCCGGCCGTGCCGGACGTTCCGGCCGCGCCCGCCCGCGCGAAGGAGGTCGCGTCATGACCGCGCTGCTGACCGTCGACAACGTCGTCAAGCGCTACGGGGGCCTCGCCGCCGTGGACGGCGTGTCGTTCACGCTCGACGCGGGCGGCGTCCTCGGTCTCATCGGGCCCAACGGCTCGGGCAAGACGACCCTGCTCGGCGTCCTCGCCGGGACCCACGACCCGACCGAGGGCACGGTCACGCTCGACGGCCGGGTCGCGTCCGGGCGGGGCGCGCACCGGGCCGTCCGGTCGGGGATCGCGCGGACGTTCCAGACCACCCGCCTGTTCGGGACCTGGACGCTGCGCGACAGCCTGCGCCTCGCGCGCGGCGAGGCCAAGGGCCGCACGAGCGCCGCGTCCGACGACGACATCGCCGAACTGCTCGGCCTGGACGGGCTGCTGGACCGGCCGTGCGGGGCGCTGACCAGCGCGGCGCAGCGGCTCGCGATGATCGCGCTGGCGCTCGCCACCGGCCCGCGCGTCCTGCTGCTGGACGAGCCCGCCGTCGGCATGGACACCGGCGAGTCGGCCGCGCTCGCCGCCGCCGTCCGGCGGGTCGCCGACCGGCTCGGCGTCGCGGTCGTCGTCGTGGACCACAACATGCACTTCCTCATGCCGCTGGCCGACCGGGTGCTCGTGATGGCGGCGGGCGCCGTCCTCGCCACCGGGACGCCCGAGGAGATCCGCTCCGACGAGGCCGTCATCGCGTCCTACCTGGGAGGGGCCTGACCCATGCTCACCGTCACCGACCTCACGGTCGCCTTCGGGAACACCGTCGCCGTGCGCGACGTCGCGCTGACCGCCGCGTCCGGGACGGTCACCGGCATCCTCGGCGCCAACGGCGCGGGCAAGACCACGACGCTGCTCGGGATCCTCGGCCGCGTCCCGCGCCGCAGCGGGACGCTCACCTTCGACGGCCGGGACGTCACCGGGGACGACACCGGCGCGCTCGTCCGGGCGGGCATCGCGCTCTGCCCGGAGAACCGGCGGCTGTTCCCGAACATGTCGATCGAGGACAACCTGCTGCTCGGCGCGTACGGGCACGGCCGCAAGGTGCGGCGGGAGCGGCTGGAGCGCACCTACGCCCGCTTCGGCTGGATCCGCGACCGCGCCGCCGAGCCCGCCGGACGGCTGAGCGGCGGCCAGCAGCAGGGCGTCGCGATCGCGCGGGCGCTGATGTCGGACCCGAAGCTCGTCCTGCTGGACGAGCCGTCCAGCGGCCTGTCGCCGGTCGCGGTGGACGAGATCGGCGAGCTGCTCGCCGGGATCGCCGCCGAGGGGACGGCGATGCTGCTGGTCGAGCAGAACGTCCGGCTCGTCCGGAAGCTGTGCTCGACGGCGTACGTCCTCGCGCACGGCCGGGTGACCGCGTCCGGGCCGGTGGACGAGCTGTTCGACGACGATTCCGTCTCCGACGCCTACCTGGGCAAAGTGGTCTGACCTGCCGGTATCCGTTTCCCTTTCGTTTCGCCTAAAGTCCTGATTTATCCGTCGGCGTCCTGGAGACTGCTCCCATGAAACGCTCCTTCAAGCGCTCCCTGGCGATCGTTCCCGCACTCGCCGCGCTGACGATCCCGGGCGGCCTCGCCGCCGCCTCGCCCCCCGCCTCCGCCACCGCCGTCACCGCCGCGTCGTTCCAGCGCGGCCCCGCGCCGACCCTGTCCGGCATCCGCGCCAAGCGCGGACCGTTCGCCTTCTCCAAGGTGACGGTCACCTCCGACCAGGCCGCGGGCGCGTTCGGCGGCGGGACGATCTACTACCCGAACGACACCGGCAAGGGGACGTTCGGCGGCATCGCCGTCAGCCCCGGGTTCCAGGGGCCCGAGGTGTCCATCGCCTGGCTCGGGCCGCGCCTGGCGTCGCAGGGCTTCGTCGTGTTCACGATCGCCACCAAGACCGTCAACGACCAGCCGGCCGAGCGCGGCGACGAACTCCTCGCGGCGCTGGACTACCTGACCGGCAAGTCCCCGGCGGCCGTCCAGAAGCGCCTGGACCCGAGCCGCCTCGCGGTGACGGGCCACTCGATGGGCGGCGGGGGCGTGCTGAGCGCCGCCAAGGAGCGGCCGAGCCTCAAGGCCGCCGTCCCGCTCGCGCCCTGGCACCTGAACAAGAACTGGTCGACGGTCACCGTCCCGACGCTGATCGAGAGCGCGACGAACGACGGCTGGGCGCCCGCCGACAGCTTCGCCGAGCCGATGTACCAGAGCCTGACGCGGGCGCGGGACCGCGCCTACGCGCAGCTCGCCGACTCCAACCACCTGACGTTCACCCGGGACACGCCGGAGGCCGGCAGCCTGGAGGTCGCCTGGATGAAGCGGTTCCTGGACGAGGACACCCGCTACAACCAGTTCCTCTGCCCCGGCCCGAACGACTCCGGGTACGCCGCGTACCGCGCGTCCTGCCCGATCTCCTGACGGCGGCCCCGTGCCGTGCGCCCGCCCGCACGGCACGGACCGCCCCTTCAGGTGTTTTCAAGGTAATTCGATAGGGATAGGGGATAGTCTCGGTGCCATGCCCGAAACCGCAGGCGGCGAGCGTGATCCCCGGGTCGTCGTGGTGGGCGGCGGGGCCAGCGCGACGCTGACCGCCGTGCATCTGCTGCGCCGCACCGGACCCGTCCCCCGGCTCGTCGTGATCGACCGGCACGGCCGGCACGGGCGCGGCCAGGCGTACGCCACCGAGGACCCCGGCCATCTGCTGAACGCCCGCGTCGCGACGATGAGCGGCCTCCAGACCGACCCGGGCCACCTGCTGGCCTGGGCGCGCGGACGGGGCCTCGACGTCACCGCCGACGACTTCCTGCCGCGTCCGCTCTACGGCCGCTACCTGCGCGACCTCCTCGCCGACGCGCTGCGCGGACGCCCCGACGGCCAGCTCGCCGAGCGCACCGGGACGGTCACCGCGCTGCTCCCGGCGGGCGCGGGCTGGCGGGTCGTCCTGGCCGACGGCGACACGATCGCCGCCGACGCCGTCGTCCTCGCCACCGGCAACCAGGCCCCGGCGTCCTGGCCGTGGGCGCCGGCCGGTCCCCGCTACGTCCCCGACCCGTGGGCGCCCGGCGCGCTGGACGCGATCGGGGACGACGCGCCCGTGCTCGTCGCCGGCACCGGGCTCACGGCCGTCGACCTCGCGACCACGCTCGCCGCCGGACGCACCGTCTACGCGGTGTCGCGGCACGGCCTGCTCCCCCGGACGCACCGGACGCCGCGTCCGCCCTCCGCCCGGCTCGCCGCGCCGCCCGAGCACGCCGACCTGCGCGCACTGCTGCGCTGGGCGCGGCTGGCGGTCCGCGACAACGACGGCGAGTGGCACGGGGTGGTGGACGCGATCCGTCCGCACGTCCCCCGCATCTGGGCGCGGCTCCCCGAACCGGACCGGCGGCGCTTCCTCGACCTGGCCGCGCGGCACTGGGAGGTCCACCGGCACCGGATCCCGCCCGTCACGGCCGACCGGATCGCGCGGCTGCGCGCCGCCGGACGGCTCCACGTCCTGTCCGGGCGGATCGAGGACGTCCGGGCGAACGCCGACGGGCTCACCGTCCGCCTCACCGACCGCGAACTGCGCGTGGGCTGGCTGGTCAACGGCACCGGGCCGGCCGCCGCGCCCGGCGCCGACCCGCTGCTGCGGCGGCTCGTCGCCGCCGGGGTCGCCGCGCCCGGCCCGCTCGGCCTCGGCCTGGACGCCGACGAGGGCGGCCGGGTCCGCGACGCGGCCGGCCGCCCGCGGCCCCGGCTGTTCACGCTCGGCCCGACGCTGCGCGGCCTGCGCTACGAGACGACGGCCGTCCCGGAGATCCGCGCACAGGCCGCCGACCTCGCCGCGCGGCTCGCGGTGCTCGGCGTCGCGGACGCGGCCCCGGTGCCGGTCGCGTCCGCGTGAGCCGTCCTCAGTAGTCGAACCAGCGCGGCAACCGGGCCGCGACGAGCGGATTGCCCCGGAATCTGAGCGTCCGCTCGCGCAGCGCCCGGACGACGTTGAGCCGCCCCGCGCACAGCCGGATCAGCACCGGCGCGGTGACCGTGAGCCGGACGTCCGGCCGCCGTGCCGTGCCCCGCTCGGCGGTCGCGCCGTGGGAGCCGTAGGCGAACCGGTAGGGCAGGTCGCCGTCCGGCATCCGGACGACCCACTGGACGACCCCGGACCGGCCCCGCGCCCGCTCCGGAGAGAAGCGCTCGGCCATGACGCCGAAGATCCGGTCCAGCGCCGGGGCCGCCCCGGCCTGCTGGAGGAACCCTTCGAGGAACGCGTCGTCGACGCCCTCGATCGCGAGCAGCTCGCGCAACTGCGCGGGCGTGCCGATCTGGTCGAGCAGGGCGTTGAGGGCGTCGCTCACGTCAGGCGCTCGTGTCGAACGCGGCGGGCAGCTTCGCGCCGAACAGCATGTCGCCGTTCAGCTTGATCGAGCCGTTCATGAACGCGGTGAGGCCGTTCAGCGTGCCCGCGCAGAGCCGCAGCAGGTCGGGCGCCGACAGGGTGAGCGTGACGCGCGGGTTGCCCGCCGCGCCCCGGCCGGACTCGGCGACGCCGTCGGCGATCGTCAGGTGGTAGATCTGCGGGCCGTCCGGCGTGGTGACGTGCCACTCGATCGTGCCGCGCTCGGTGCGCAGCCGCTCGCCGAGGAACCGGCCCGGCATGAGGTCGAAGACGCGGTCGAGCAGCACGTCGCTGCCCGCCTTGCCGAGGATCTGCTCCACCAGCCGGTCGATCATGCCGGTGTCGTCGCCCGCGAACTCCACGAGCCGGCGCAGCTCGCCGGGCGTGCTGATCTCCTGCGCCAGCCTCGCCACGTCGTCGGCGCCGAGCTTGTCGACCACCGCGTCGGGGCCGGCGGCGGCGGCCTCGGTGAGCAGGTCGTCCAGGACGCCGTTGCCTTCGCTCATCTCATTCTCCATCTCGGTCAGAGCCAGAAGAATCCGTCCCATGGATTTATGGGACGAATACGGATGGGACAGATTGTGCGGATAGGATCATGGAAACGTCAAGACCCCGGATGGAGCGCATGGCGACCTACCGCATCGACGAGCTGGCCCGCACCGCCGGGACGACCGTCCGCAACGTGCGCGCCTTCCAGGAGCGCGGCGTCCTGCCACCGCCGCAGCGGCACGGCCGGACGGGCGTCTACGACGACTCCCACCTGGCCCGGATCCGGCTCGTGGTGCAGCTCCAGGAGCGCGGCTACACCTTCGCCGTCATCGCCGAGCTGATCTCCGCGTGGGAGCGGGGGCACGACCTCGGCGAGCTGCTGGGCCTGGAGAAGGTGCTGACCGACCCCTGGACCGACGAGATCCCCGGCTACGTCACGCTCGTCGAGCTGGGCGAGCTGTTCCTGCCCGGGGAGACCGCGCCGCCGCCCGAGCGCGTCGCCGAACTGCTGCGCCGCGCCGAGGAGCTGGGGTTCGTGGAGCCCGCCGGGGACCGGTACCGCGTGCCGAGCCCCCGGCTGCTCAACGTCGGCGCCGAGCTGGTCGCCGCCGGGATCCCGCTGGAGGCCGTCTTCGACATCGCCGCGCGGCTCGCCGGGGACTGCCGGGAGATCGCGCGGCGGTTCGTCCGGCTCACCGTCGAGCACGCCGACCTGGACGACGTGGCGGGCTACCACGACCGGACGGACCTGCCGGACCTGGCGCAGCTCATCACGCGGCTCCGCCCGCTCGCCCAGTCCGCCGTCCACGGCCTGCTCGCGCGCGGGATGCAGGCCGAGGTGATGACCGCGTTCGGCGAGCGGATCGAGGACCTCGCGCTGCGGGAGGAACCGGACGCGGGCTGACCCCCGCGTTCGACCGCCGGGGTCCCGTCGTGCCATGATGGCGATAATGGTTTTCATTCTCGCCTAGGAGGCGCGCATGTCCGTCCCTGTGGTGCTCGTGGCGGGGCTGCACGGACCCGCCCGCGAGGCCGTGGTCGACCGGCTGCTGCGGGAGCGGCCCGGATCCCTCGCCGTCCACCACGACCTGCGCGCGATCACCGGCGGGAACGCCGTCCGCGTCGTGCGCGACGCCGCCGGGGTGCGCGACCGCGCCGTCGTGCGGCTCGCCCACGGCTGCGTGACCTGCACCGTCCGCGAAGACCTCCTCCCCGTCCTGCGCAGCCACGCCCGGCACGCCGCGCTGCTGATCGTCGACCTGTGGGACGCGGTCGAACCGCGGACCGTCGCCGAGGCCCTGGACGCCGAGGGCCTGCGGGTCACGGGCGTCCTCACCGCGCTGGACCCCGAACTGACCCCGGTGGACGTGTGCCGGGGCGAACCGCTCCAGGCCGTCGGCAAGCCCGGCGCGGCCGGGGACGAGCGGCATCTCGCCGAGGTGCTCGTCCGGCAGATCGAGTACGCGACCGCGCTCGTCCTGCCCGAGGTGCTGCCCGGCGTGCTGCCCGGCACCGATCCCGAGGACGTCGCCCTCTGCGCGGACCTGCTCGGCCACTTCGCGCCGCTGACGCCCGTCCACCGGCCCGGCGACCCGCTGCCGCCGCTGAACGGCCCGCCGCTGTGCACCTGCGACCTCGCCGCCCGCCTCGACCCCGCCACCGCGCAACTCCCGCCCGAGGCGAGCACCGACGCGGCCGACACCGTCGTCTGGCGGCACACCGCGCCGCTGCACCCGGGGCGGTTCTTCGACGCCGCCGACACGCTCGCGATCGAGTCGGTGCGCAGCCGGGGCCGGTTCTGGCTGGCCACCCGCCCGGACCGGATGCTCGCCTGGGACGCCGTCGCCGGGCTCGTCACCGTCGAGGACGCCGGGCCGTGGCTGGCGTCGCTGCCCGCCGCCGCCTGGGACCTCGTGCCGCCGCTGCGCCGCGCGGCGGCGGCCTTGGACTGGACGCCCCGGCACGGCGACCGCGTCCAGCACCTCGTCTTCACCGGCGCCGGCCTGGACCGCGCCCGCGTCCACGCGCTGCTGTCGTCGTGCCTGCTCGCGCCCGGCGAGTCCGCCGCCGGGCTGGACGACCCGTTCGCGCCGTTCCTGGACGTCGGCGAAGCCGCGTGAACCGTGCCGGTACGGGAGGATGACGACGTGTCCGTCGAAAGCCCCGCGTGGGAGGACGACGTCCTTCCCCCGCCCGACTGGGGCAGGAGATCACGTTCGCCGCTCGCCGGCGCGTCCGCGCTGTTCGCCGGGGCCGCCGCGCTCCTGGTCGCCGGACGGCTGTGGATCGCGCCCGCGCTGGACGTCCGCGCCGTGGACGCCTGGACGACCGTGTTCGTCGCCGTCTGCGTCCAGGCGCTCCCGTTCCTCGTGTTCGGGGTGGCGCTGTCGGCGGCGATCACCGCGTTCGTCCCGGCCGGGTTCTGGACGCGCGTCCTGCCCCGCCGGCCGGGCGCGGCCGTGCCGGTCGCCGGGGCGCTCGGCGCGGTCCTGCCCGGCTGCGAGTGCGCGTCGGTGCCCGTCGCGGGCGGGCTGATGGCGCGCGGCGTCGCGCCGCCGGCCGCGCTGGCGTTCCTGCTCGCCGCCCCGGCCGTGAACCCGGTCGTGCTGGTGTCGACGGCGGTGGCGTTCCCGGGGCGTCCGGAGATGGTCGCCGGACGGTTCGCGGCGTCGCTGCTCACCGCCGTCGTCGCGGGCTGGGCGTGGCTGGCGTTCGGCCGGGGGTCGTGGCTGCGCGTGCCGCAGCGCCCGGCCACCTCCGGGGACGGCCGGTGGGACGCGTTCCGGAGCGCGATGGCGCACGACGTCCTGCACGCCGGGGGCTTCCTGGTCGTCGGCGGGGCCGCCGCCGCGACGATCAACGTGGCGCTGCCCGCGTCGTGGGTCGCGTCCGTCGCGGGGATCCCGGTCGTCTCGGTCCTCGTCCTCGCACTGCTGGCGGTGCTCATGTCGATCTGCTCGGAGGCGGACGCGTTCGTCGCGGCCAGCCTCACCGGGTTCTCCCCCACCGCGCGCCTGGTGTTCCTCATCGTCGGGCCGATGGTCGACCTCAAGCTGATCGCGCTGCAGACCGGCTTCTTCGGACGGGCGTTCGCGGTGCGGTTCATCCCGCTCACGTTCGCGCTCGCCGTCGTGTCCGGGACGGTCGTGGGGAGCGTGCTGCTGTGAGCCGGCCCGCGCAGAACCTCCTGCTCGTCGCGCTCGGCGCGGCGGCGCTGTGGATCACGCTCGCGACCGGGGAGTACCTGAGCTACGTCCGGCCTGGGTTCCGGCTTCCGCTGGCGGCGGCCGGGGCGGTGCTCGTCGTCCTCGGCGGCGCCGGGCTGGTGCGCGACCGGCACGCCGCTTCCGCGCACCACCACCACGGGCCGGGCGTGGCGTGGCTGCTCGCCGTGCCGGTCGTGGCCGTCGCCGTCGTCGCGCCGCCCGCGCTCGGGTCGTTCACCGCCACGCGCACCGCGTCCCGTCCGGCCCCGCCCCCGCGGCCGCCCGACGAGGGGTACGCGGCGCTGCCCGTCACCGCCGAGCCCGACGACATGTCGCTCGGCGAGTACATCGGCCGCGCCTTCCAGGCCCGGGACGGACGGCCCGAGGTGCTCGGGGACGCGACCGTCCGGCTCACCGGCTTCGCCAGCCCGCGCAAGGGCGGCGGCTGGTTCCTCACCCGGATGGTCATCGCGTGCTGCGCGGGGGACGCCGTGCCGTTCCGCGTGGTCGTCCACGGGGCGCCCTCGCCCGGGGCCGACCGGTGGGTGCGCGTCACCGGCACCTGGCACCGTCCCCCGGCCGGGCTCCGGGCGACGACCGAACCGGCGCTCGACGCGCGGCGCGTGATCCGCGTCCCCCGGCCCGCGCATCCCTACGAATGAAACGTCCGGAATCTAGAGTGTCGCCATGAACGACATCCGGACGAGCGCGTGGCGCGGCGTCATGACCGGCCGCGACCCCGGCGAGGAGCACCGCGCCTCGACCCCGCTGGAGCTGCTGTTCGACCTCTGCTTCGTCGTCGCGGTCTCCCAGGCCGCCGCGCAGTTGCACCACTCGCTCGGCGAGGGCCACGCCGGGGCGGGCGTGCTCGGTTACGCAATGGTGTTCTTCGCGATCTGGTGGGCGTGGATGAACTTCACGTGGTTCGCGTCCTCCTACGACACCGACGACGTCCCGTACCGGCTGCTGACGCTGCTCCAGATGGCCGGGGTGCTCGTGCTGGCCGCCGGGGTGAGCGACGCCCTCGACCACTACGACTTCACGCTGATCACCGTCGGCTACGTGATCATGCGGGTCGCGATGGTCGTCCAGTGGGCGCGCGCCTCCCGCGAGGATCCGGCGCGGCGCGGGACGGCCCTGCGGTACGCGGCGGGGATCGCGGCCGTCCAGGTCGGCTGGGTGGTCCGGCTCGCGCTGCCGCACCCGTTCGACTACGCGGGCTTCGCGCTGCTGGTCGTCGCGGAGCTGGCGGTGCCCATCTGGGCGGAGTCGCGGGGACCGTCCGTGACGCCCTGGCACCCCGGGCACATCGCCGAGCGGTACGGCCTGTTCACGATCATCGTGCTCGGCGAGGTGATCCTCGCGACGCTCACCGGGATCCGGTCGGCGGTGAGCGAGCACGGCCTGTCGGTGTCCCTCGGCCTGATCGCCGGGGGCGCGCTGCTGTTGGTGTTCGCCCTCTGGTGGATCTACTTCACCGGCTCCGAGGCGCAGTTCCCCACGCTGCGGACCGCTTTGACCTGGGGCTACGGGCACTACGTCGTCTTCGCGGCGGTGGCGGGGCTCGGTGCGGGCCTGGAGGCGGCCGTGGGCGCCGCCGAACACCACGGGCACCTGTCCCCCGAACACGCGGCCTGGGCCGTCGCCGTCCCGGCGGCCGTATACCTGCTCGTCCTCGCCGTCCTGCACCGCGTCGGCGGCACGGCCCCCCAGGGCCCGCCGATCCCGGCCGTCGCCGGCGCCGTCGCGCTGCTCGTCCTCGCCGCCCTCGCCGGCCCGCTCGGCCTCGGCGGCGCGATCCTCGGCATGGGCCTGACGGTGACGGCCGTCCTCGCGGGCTACCTCATCACCGACCGCCGCGCCCGAGCCTGAAACGACGAATGGCCCCGGCGGTGTGCCGGGGCCATTCGTTGGAAGTGCTTATCCGAGGGGCTTGGGCGTGCCCTTCTTGCCGGGGCCGTGGCCCCACTTCAGGACCTCGTACTTCACGCCCTCGATGTGGCCGGCGTCGGTGCCGGTGACGTACTTGCTCGCCGGCTTCTTCCCATCGACCAGGTGCCGGAAGGTGTAGGTGTCCAGGTCCAGCATCACCCCACGATGCGAGGGCTCACCCGGACCCACATCGCCGACGAACCCGGTGACACTGCGGCCCTGGTAGCTGACCTTGACCTTGGTGTTCATCGGCCACGACGGGCTGGCGAACATCCCCTTCTGCATCGGCTTACCCGACGCCGGAGCACCGGTGTCGCCGTTCACACCCGAACCGTCGTCCCAGAAGTAGGACGCGGTGGTCTTACCGGTCAGCAGCGCCTTCTTCTTGGCGGGGGCCTTCTTCGCGTGGGTGGTCTGCGCGGCGGCGGCGGTCGTGCCCGTGGCCTTGACGGTGTGGTCCTCGGTGCTGGCGTTGACCACGCCGGCGACCATCATGCCGGCCAGAGCCGACCCGGTGACCGTGGCCAGAAGGGCGTTCGTCGCTCGCTTGTGCATGAAGAATCCTTTGTTCGGCGGACAGAACGACCGCTCCAGGCCCGGACACGGGCATGCGTCATCCGCAGTGCGGAGTGCGTGTGGAGCGGCGGCCGGGAAAGACATCCCGGCGCGGGCGCCGTGCGAAGGAGGGAGAAGAAAGCCGCCACAGAAAGGCGGTACACGACGCTTCAAGTGGTGCTGGGTTGCATCAACGCCAGCCCCGTCCCAACGATTCCCCTCGAAAGGTAAAGAGGTGCAGGTGGGAGCCACCCTGTCGTTGGGATCTGCCGGTTATAACCCGCCGACGCCTCAAACCATGCCCCGCAAAAGGTAAAGAACCTCGGGGCGCTCGACCATTGGCCGAAAACGGCGTAGAGAAAGGCGAGGAGACCGGTCGTCCGGCGCGAGGGTCCGGACATGCGTCCGTCCTGGCTCTCAGGAACTCCTGAAAGCCAGGACGGACGCGGTTCAGTCCAGGGCCGTGAGGCCGTCCGGGGCGAGCCGATAAGCGGAACGCGGATCCGGATCGGTGGCGAGGGCGACGACGGCGGCGCCGACCTGGCCGGGCGTGAGGACGCGGCCGAGGCGCGCGGTGAAGTCCCCGACCGCGAGGCCCTCGTGGGCGGCGTAGGCGGCGACGGCCTCCGCGCCGAGCCCCGTCACGGGCGTGAGCGCCGGGAGCAGCGCCGTGAACCGGACGCCGAGGCGCGCCCGCATTGCCTCCCCGGCCGCGTACGCGGCGGTGAACCGGACCGTCGCCTTGGCCCCGGCGTACCCGCCGCTCAGCGGCGATCCGCCGAGCGCCGCGCCGCTGGACACGGCGACGACCGTGCTCCCGGCCCGGAGCGGCAGCAGCAGCGCCGCCCGGATCCACGCGAACGCCTGCCGGACGTCGGTCTCCCACGCGCGGCCGAACGTCTCCCAGGTCTGCTCGGTGAGCGGGAGCATCGCCGGGCGCGCCCCGGCCGCGAGGACGACCGTCGCCGGCCGGTGCGCGGCCAGCAGCCGCTCCGCGACGCCGGGCTCGGCGGCGTCGCCGGGTTCGGCGGTGAACGCGGCGCCGTGTTCGCGGCGCAGCGCGGCGAGACGGCCGGCGTCCCGGCCGACCCCGACCACATGCGCCCCGGCCGCGACGAGCGCGGCGACGACGCCCGTCCCGAACCCTCCGCCCGCGCCGGTGACGAGCGCGGTGGTGTCCTTCAGCCCCTTCACGCGACCGCCTCCTTCTCAGCGGCGGCGGCCGGTGCCCTGCGGACGCGGCCGGGCGCGAGCAGCGCGACGGCTACCCCCGCCGCCGAGACCCCGGCGGCGGCCCATTCGGCGGGGACGAACCCGTCGAGGAACCGGTCCGGCGAGCCGTAGCCTCCGTGCGCGGCGAAGACGGCCGCGACGAGCGCGATGCCGAAGACGCCCGCGACCTCGCCGACGGCGCTGTTGGTCCCGGCGGCGACGCCCGCCTCGTCCGGCGGCACCGCCGACACGACGAGCCCCGCGACGGTCGGGAAGCACAGCGAGATGCCGATCCCGGCGACGATCAGCGGCAGCACGAGCCCGCCGTAGCCGGCGTCGGGCGCGGCGACGGCCGCCAGCCAGCCGAGACCGGCCGCCTGGAGGGCCAGTCCCGCGGCCATGAACGGACGGAACCCGAACCGGTCGGCGAGCACGCCCGCGACCGGCGCGACGAGCATCGGCATCGCCGTCCAGACGAGGATCCGCAGCCCCGCCTGCAACGGCGAGTAGCCCATGCCCGTCTGGAAGAGCTGCGCGATGAGGAACAGCGACCCGATCAGCGACACGCGCTGGAAGAACGCCACCCCGTTGGCCGTGGCGAACCCGCGGTCGCGGAAGTACCGCAGCGGGAGCATCGGCTGCCGGGCGCGGCGCTCCCACGCCACGAACGCCGCCATCAGGACCGCGCCCCCGGCCAGCGCCCCGACGACCTGCGCGCTCCCCCATCCGGCGGACGGCGCCCGCACCGGCCCCCAGGTCAGCGCGAACAGCCCCGCGCCCGCGAGGACGAGCCCGGGCACGTCCAGCCGCGACCGCGGCCCGCGCGACTCGGTGAGCAGCAGCGCCGACAGCGGCATCAGCGCCAGCCCCACCGGCACGTTCAGCCAGAAGATCCACTCCCAGGACACGCCCTGCACGACCACGCCGCCGACCAGCGGCCCGGCCGCGACGCCGAGCCCGGTGACGCCGCCCCAGACGCCCACGGCCGCGCCCCGCTTCTCCGCCGGGAACGCGGCGGTGATGAGGGTGAGCGTCAGCGGGAGGACGACGGCGGCCCCCGCGCCCTGCACGATCCGGGCGGCGATCAGCCCGCCGGCCGTGGTGGAGAGCGCGGCGGCGGCGGACGCGGCGGTGAACAGCCCGACACCAGCGACGTACGCGCGGCGGCGCCCGAACCGGTCGCCGAGGGCCGCGCCGGTCGGGATCAGGCAGGCGAAGACCAGGTTGTAGGCGTTGATCGTCCATTCCAGATCCGCCAGGTCGGCGTGCAGCCCGACCCGCATGACGGGCAGGGCCGTCGCGACGACGACCACGTCGAGCGTGGTCAGGAACACCCCGAGGGACGCCAGTGCCAGCGTCCATCCCGGGCGGGACGGTCGGTCGTCCATGGCCCCTCCAAGTTATTTAGCCGATTGGCTGAACGATCGCACGGCCGCTAACATTTCGCAATGTGGCTGAACAACTGGAGGCGCTGGACCTGACCTACGCCGCGCTGGCCCATCCGACCCGCCGCGCGATCCTCGAACGCGTGCGCGCCGACCCGGTGCGCGTCACCGACGTCGCGCGGGAGTTCCCGATGGCCCTGGCGACGGTGTCCAAGCACATCGGCGTGCTGGAGCGCGCCGGGCTGGTGCGGCGCGACGTCCGGGGCCGCGACCACTACCTGAGCGCCGCGCCCGGCCCGCTGGCCGAGGCCGAGGCGTGGATCGCCCGCTACACCGCGTTCTGGGAGCGCAGCGCGGACGCGCTCGCCCGCCATCTGGAGGAGGACGCATGACCGACGGAGCCGTCCGGGTCACCAGGACGCTCAAGGCCGGGCCGGGCGACGTCTTCGCCGCCTGGACCGACCCCGACCGCCTCCGCCGCTGGCTGATGCCCGGCCCCGGCACGGTCGCCGAGGCCGCGACCGACCCGGTGCCCGGCGGGAGCTTCCGGTTCGCGAAGCTGTTCCCGTCCGGCGTGGACGAGGTCACCGGCGAGTACCTGGTCGTCGATCCGCCGCACCGGCTCGTCTTCACCTGGCGGTCCCCCGGCACGACCGGCGGCCGGGACTCGGTGGTGACCGTCACGCTCCGCCCGGACGGCGACGGCACCGAGATGACGATCATTCACGAACGCCTCCCGGCCGAGAGCTACCAGAATGGCGCGCAGAGCGCCTGGACGGCCGTCGCGGGGAACCTCGACGCGCACCTGGCCGAGCGCTGCCGCCCCTGAGAGCGCGACCGGATGAGGCCATGACAGGGGCGCCGGGACGCGGTTAAGGTCTCGGCAAGTGAGCGTCTATCCGTGGATCGCCTGGTTCGCGTTGCGCCGGCAGGCCGCCTACCTCGGAATGGCGCTCGCCGAAGGACTCACGAACGCGTTCTTCGGGCTGCTGCGGGCCTTCATCCTCATCGCGCTGTGGCGGGAGCGGCCCGGGCTCGGCGGCTGGGACGCGGCCGACGCCGTCACGTTCTCGTTCGTCACGCAGGCGCTCCTCGGGGCCGTCCAGGTGTTCGGCGGGCTGGACCTGACGGCCCGGATTCGCAGCGGCGACGTCGCCGTCGACCTGTACCGCCCGGTGAGCCTCCAGGGCTGGTGGCTGGCCGACGACCTCGGCCGTGCGACGGGCACGCTGTTGCTCCGCTCGGGGCCGCCGCTGCTGTGCGGGGCGCTGGTGTTCGGGCTGCGGGTGCCGGGGCCGGGCGGGCTCGCGCTGTTCGCGGCGTCGTTCGTCCTCGCCGTGCTGGTCAGCTTCGGGCTGCGCTACCTGGTGGCGCTGTCGGTGTTCTGGCTGCACGACGACCGGGGCATCCAGCCGATCGCGCTCGTCCTGACCCTGTTCTTCTCCGGGATGACGGTGCCGCTCGTCGTGTTCCCCGGCCCGCTGCGCGCGGTCGCCGAAGCGCTGCCGTGGTCGGCGCTCGTCCAGGTCCCCGGCGAGGTGTTCCTCGGACGCGGGAACGCCGCCGCCGCGCTCGCCTTCGAGGCCGGGTGGGCGGCGGCGCTGCTGCTGGCGGGCGCGGCCGTGACCGGCGCGGCGCGGCGGCGGCTGGTGGTGCAGGGTGGGTGACGCGCTGCGCACCTACGGGACGCTCGCCCGGGTGTGGCTGCGCGCCGCCGCCCAGTACCCGGTGTCGATGGTGCTGCTCGGCGTCGCGTCCGCCGCGATCGCCGGGCTGGACGCGGCGGGGATCGGACTGCTGTTCGCCCGCGTCCACCGGCTCGGCGGGTTCGGCGCCGCGCAGGTGCTGTTCCTGTACGCGACGTCGCAGCTCGCGTTCGTGCTGTCGGACGCGCTGCTCGGGAACGCCGACCTGCTCGCCCGGCACGTCCGGGAGGGGACGTTCGACGCGATGCTGCTGCGTCCGGTGAGCCCGCTCGTCCAGGTCGCGACCGAGGAGTACAGCCCGCGCCGGTTCGCGAAGCTGGTGCTGCCCGCGGTGCTGCTGGCGGTCGTCCTGCCCCGGCTGGACACCGACTGGACGGCGGGCCGCGTCGCGATGGTCCCGGTCATGGTCGTCTCCGGGACGGCGATCTTCTGCGGGTTCTGGGTGCTGGTCGCGTCGGTGCAGTTCGTCCTGCTGGAGAGCCACGGCGCGGGCAAGGCCCTGACGTTCGGGGGCTCGTTCCTCACCCAGTACCCGATGAGCGTGTTCGCGCGGGACTTCGTGCGCGGCGTGACGTTCGCCGTCCCGCTGGCGTTCGTGAACTGGCAGCCCGCCCTGTACGTCCTGGACCGGCCCGACCCGCTGGGGCTCCCGG
Source organism: Actinomadura rubteroloni (assembly GCF_002911665.1). Classification (NCBI taxonomy): domain Bacteria; kingdom Bacillati; phylum Actinomycetota; class Actinomycetes; order Streptosporangiales; family Thermomonosporaceae; genus Actinomadura; species Actinomadura rubteroloni. Next base: position 377,482 of record NZ_MTBP01000004.1, on the reverse strand, counting down.
CGGCGGCGCGGCTCGCCTCCCCGGCGGTCGCGGTCGCGGTGTGCGGGCTGGCGGCGCTGGCGTGGCGGGCGGGGCTGCGCCGCTACCGATCGACGGGGAGCTGACGATGATCGAGGCCGGGGACGTCCGCAAGACCTTCACCGTCCGGGAGCGCTCCGGGCGGCTGCGCCGGACGCGGCGGCGGGTGAGCGCGGTGGACGGCGTGTCGTTCACGGTCGCGCCGGGCGAGTTCGTCGGCTACCTCGGCCCGAACGGCGCCGGAAAATCCACGACGATCAAGATGCTGACCGGGATCCTCACCCCGACGTCCGGGACCGTCCGGGTCTGCGGGCTGGACCCGTCCCGGCAGCGGACGGCCCTGGCCCGCCGCCTCGGCGTCGTCTTCGGGCACCGGACGACGCTCTGGTGGGACCTGCCGCTGCGCGACAGTCTCGCGCTCGTGCGGCGGCTGTACCGGGTGGAGGCGGGCGCGCACCGGGAGCGGCTGGACGAGCTGACCGCGCTGCTGGACCTCGGCCCGTTCCTGGCGACGCCCGTCCGGCAGCTCAGCCTCGGCCAGCGGATGCGCGGCGACCTGGCCGCCGCACTGCTGCACGCGCCCGACCTGCTCGTCCTGGACGAGCCGACGATCGGCCTGGACGTGGTCAGCAAGGCGACCGTCCGCGCGTTCCTGGAGCGGCTGAACACCGAGCGCGGCACGACGATCCTGCTGACCACGCACGACCTCGGCGACATCGAGCGGCTGTGCCGCCGCGTCATGATCGTGGACCACGGACGGCTGGCGTTCGACGGCTCGCTGGACGCCCTGCGCGCCACCGCCGGGTCGGGCCGGATCCTGGTGGTGGAGCTGGCGCGCCCGGAGCCGCCCGTCGCGGTGGACGGCGCCGTGGTCGAGCGCGTCGAGGGACCCCGGCAGTGGCTGCGGCTGCCCGCCGAGGCGAACGCGGCGGCGGTCGTCGCGACCCTCGCGGCACGGCACGAGGTCCGCGACATCGCGCTGCGCGAACCGGACATCGAGGAGATCGTCGCGCGCCTCTACCAGGGGGAGATCCCGTACTCGGCGGCGCGCTAGACCGGCCGGGCGCGGACGGCGGCGAACCGCAGTTCCAGCCCGTCCAGCAGCGCGGTCAGCCCGGTCTCGAAGGCCGCCGCGTCGATCTCCCGCTGGCGCCCCGCGAGCAGGTGCGCCTGGTCCAGCCGGGGGTAGGCGCCCGCGTAGACGGCGGCGTCGTCGGGAAACCCGCCCGCGAACGTGCCGAGCGCCGAGCCGGTGATGAAGTAGCGCAGCAGCGCGCCGACGCGGGTGGCCTCGCGGCGCGGCCAGCCCGCGTCCACCAGCCCGCCGAAGACGGCGTCGGCGAGGCGCAGCGCGTTGGGCCGCCCGCCCCGGGGCTGCCCGATCGCGGGCACGACGTTCGGGTGGGCGGCGAGCGCGGCGCGGTAGGAGCGCGCCCACGCCTCCAGGGACGCCCGCCAGGACGGCCCGGGGAACATCGACAGGTCGACCTCGCCGAGGACGGCGTCCACGACGGCGTCCAGCAGCTCGTCCTTGGTGGCGACGTGGTTGTAGAGGGACGGCCCGCTGACGCCGAGGTCCGCCGCGAGCCGCCGGGTGGACAGCGCCTCCAGGCCGTCGGCGTCCACGAGCGCCAGCGCCGCCGCGACGATGCGGGCGCGGCTGAGCAGCGGTCGACGCGGCCGGGCCACGGGTCACCTCCGAACCGGAAACTTGCGGCGCTAGTTTAGCGTGCTAGCCTGCGATAAAACTCGCATTGCTAGTTTTCGGGAGCCGTCATGGACCTGGGACTGTCGGACGAGCAGGAGGCCCTGCGCCGCCTGGCCGCCGAGTTCGTGGACCGCGAGATCGTCCCGCACGCCGCCGCGTGGGACCGCGCCGAGGAGGTGGACCGGAGCATCGTGCCAAGGCTCGGAGACCTCGGCTTCCTCGGGATGACGCTGCCCGAGGAGCACGGCGGATCCGGCGGCGACCACCTGTCCTACTGCCTGGTGCTGGAGGAACTCGGCCGGGGCGACTCGGCGGTGCGCGGCATCGTGTCGGTGTCGCTCGGCCTGGTCGGCAAGTCGATCGCCGGCCACGGCACCGACGAGCAGAAGCGCGAATGGCTGCCCCGCCTGACGTCCGGCGAGGCGCTCGGCTGCTTCGGCCTCACCGAGCCCGGCACCGGATCGGACGCCGCGAACCTCACCACCCGGGCCGTCCGCGACGGCGGCGACTGGCTGCTCACCGGCACCAAGATGTTCATCACCAACGGCACCTGGGCCGACGTCGCGCTCGTCTTCGCCCGCACCGGCGGGCCGGGGCACCGGGGCGTGACGGCCTTCCTCGTCCCGACGGACGCGGAGGGGTTCGAGGCCCGCGTCATCCACGGCAAGCTCGGGCTGCGCGGGCAGGCGACCGCCGAGATCGTCCTGGACGGCGTGCGCGTCCCGGACGCGGCACGGCTCGGCCCCGAGGGCAAGGGCTTCACGGTCGCGATGAGCGCGCTCGCCAAGGGCCGCATGTCGGTCGCGGCGGGCTGCGTCGGCATCGCGCAGGGCTGCCTGGACGCCGCCGTCGGGTACGCCGCCGACCGCGACCAGTTCGGCAAGCCGATCGCGTCGTACCAGCTCGTCCAGGAGATGCTGGCGCGGATCGCCCTCGACGTGGACGCCGCGCGGCTGCTGACCTGGCGCGTCGCCGACCTGATCGACCGGGGGCTGCCGTTCGCGACCGAGTCGTCCAAGGCCAAGCTGTTCGCCAGCGAGGCCGCCGTCCGCGCCGCCAACGACGCGCTCCAGGTGTTCGGCGGCTACGGCTACATCGACGAGTACCCCGTCGGCAAGTACCTGCGGGACGCCCGGGTGATGACGCTCTACGAAGGCACGAGTCAGATCCAGACGCTGCTGATCGGCCGCGCGCTGACCGGGGTGAGCGCGTTCTGACGGCGTCTGGCACGATGGGGGCGTCGGCAGCCCGGCCGCCCTCCCCCGGAGACCGCCATGGACCGTGAACGCGTCATCGCCTCCGACACGCCCGCCGAGACTCTTCCCGACATCGTCCCGGACGCCGCCCGCATCGAACGGCGGATCGCCGCCGAGCACCCGGCCGCCCGCGAACTGACCGCGATCACGGCCGTCCAGGACGGCCCGCCGCACCGGCTCTGGCTGGACGAGGACGCCGGCCTGCTCCTGCACCTCAGCCCGGAGTCCCCGGCCTTACGGTGCATTCGGGTGCGGAACCCGGCCTGGAACCGCGTTCTCGCCGCGCTGATGGAACGTCCGCTGGAGCGGCTGGCCGCGCCCGGACGGCGCTACCGGAGCCGGGCGCACGCCGCCGCCGACCTCGGCGCGCTCGCCGACCTGTTCCGCGCCCGGCTCGTCCGGCTGCGGGCGGCGCGCGACGACCCGGCCGCGATCGTCCGCGCCGCGCGGGACCAGATCGCGCGGGCGCGCGACGAGGAGGACCAGGCCCGCCGCCGCGCGTTCCTCGGCTGGTACCTGCGGCACGCGTTCGGCGACGGCCCGGGCGCCGCGACGGCCGCCGCCGCGGTCGTCGGCGACGAGCCGGTCGGCGCCCTGTTCACGGCCTGGCCCGACTACTGCGCCGAGGTCAAGGCGATGGTCGCCGACGATGACGACGACCTGGACGAGTGGGCCGAGTGGGCCGCCGCCCGGCGCGGCGCGCTCCGCCGCTACCACGAGTTCCGGACCGTCGGCCGCCGGCTGGACGGCGCCCGGGTCGCGGCGCTGCGCGCGGCCGTGCCGGACGCCGACATCGGCCCCGGCCGGCTCCTGTTCGACCGGATGATCGACCCGGACCGCGAGGACCTCGGCTGGGACCCGGGCCGCGTCTTCGGCGACTGCTTCGACGCGGGCCTGTCGTTCGACCAGCGCGGCCCGCGCAGCCTGCGGTTCCGGCTGCCCGGCTCCCTCGCCCGGCGGGTCGAGCCGTACCGGATCCTGTTCGGCGTCGCGCTGGCGGTGCGCGACGGCGACGTCGTCGTCGAACTCGAACGCTACGAGGAGGACCGGGAGACCGCGTACGCGGGCACCGACCCGGCGCCGTGGCTGGCCGAGCTGCTGCCGCTGCGCGCCGCGCTGCTGGACGGCGACCTGCGCGCACTCCACCTGGCGTGGGCGCACGGCGCGCAGGAGAGGCACAACCGGGACCGGGCCGTCCGGCCGCACGGCGCCCCCGCCCTGGACCCGGACGCGTTCACGCCCGAACTCCACGCCCTGGACCGCTTCCTCAACGCCGCTCCCTGACCGGCGCGGAAAGCGCGATGATCAGTCGTCGCCCGTCCAGCGCAGCACGACGAAAGGCGCGTGGCGGGACGGATGGTGCACGCGCTCGCGCGTGATGCGGTACCGCGCCCGGCCGCCGAAAGCCTCGGTGGGGTCCGGGATCTCGACGGCGCCGACCTCCTGCTCCACCCGGACGAGCGCGCCGTGGTACGGCCCGTCGAGGCAGAGGGCGTTCCGCTCGCCGGTGATCACGTCGCGAGGCCGCCGGACGACGACAAAGAATGCTCACCCATGTCGTTAATTTACCCGCTCGCCGGCGCGGCGCAGGAACCGGGGAAAGGCTAGGAGACCGAGGACGATTCGGCCGGATCGCGGCGAATGACGATCATCGCGACGTCGTCTTCCCGGTGCCCGAACTCGGCGATCACCCGGTCGCTGAACCGTTCCAAGTCCTCGTCCACACGGACGGCCACGTCGCGGAGCCGTTCGAGATTGTCGGTCAGCGAGACCCCGCGGTCCTCGATCAGCCCGTCGGTGATGAGCATGACCATGCCGCCCGGCGGCACGACCGTCTCCTCGATCTCGATGCGCTCCGCCGGGAACCCGAGCAGCAGGCCGCCGCCCCGGCCGTAGCGGGCCGCGCCGTCGGCGACGAACAGCGGCGGGAGGTGCCCGCCGCTCGCCACCCGCAGCCATCCCGTCCGGGGATCCAGCGTCATGATGCAGACGGTCGCGGTCTGGTCGTCGTGGTAGCGCTGCATCACGCCGTTGAGCAGCCGCAGGATCGTCTCGCCGTCGTGGCCCTCCTCGGCGAACGCCCGCAGCGCGTGCCGGATCTCGGCCATCACCGTCGCCGCGACCAGCGAGTGCCCCTGCACGTCCCCGATCGCGATGAGGACGTGGTCGCCCCGGTCCAGCACCTCGTAGAAGTCGCCGCCGACCTCGGCCTGGTCGCTCGCGGGCTCGTACCGGACGGCGAACTCCCATCCGGGCACCGACGGCCGCAGCGCGGGCAGCAGGCTGCGCTGGAGCGTCAGCGAGATCAGGTGCTGCTCGGTGAAGGACCGCATGGCCTCCATCGCGAGGGCGAGCGTCTGCCCGAGCTGGCGCAGCAGGTCCAGGTCCTCCTGGCCGGGGACGCCCTCGACGTGGATCGCCACGCAGATCGGCGGCCGTCCCCGCTTCACCCGCGACAGCACCAGCGCGACGTCGCCGTCCACCACCGTGTCGGGGACGAGCGCCTTCCAGCGCGGGCCGTCCAGCGGCAGCACCTTCGTCCCGGTGGCCTCGCCGAGGTCGGTCAGCGACGTGAGCCGCCCGAACCGCTCCGGCGAGCACTGCCGGAACTCCGGCCCCGCGCGGTGCCCGACCGTCCGGCGGACGCGGCCGTCGGGCGGCATCAGGAACACCGACGCGGGCACGCCGAAGATGTCGTAGGCGCTGTCGGCCGCGACGAGCGCCAGCTCCTCGAACGTCTCGGCGGCGTTGACGGCCAGCGAGTGCCGGGTCAGCGCGGCCGTGCGCTCGGCCAGCCGCTCCGCGCGGCGCAGCGCCCGGTAGTACCGCAGCATCGCCTCGACGGTCGCGAGGAACTCCGTCGGGTCGATCGGGTCGGTGAGGTAGGCGTCGGCGCCGCGCCGCAGCCCGTGCGCGCGGTCGGCGGCGTCCACGGCCGCCGCCGAGATGTGGATGACGGGCGTGGACGCGGTCGCGGGATCGGCGCGGATCCGCTCGCAGACCTCGACGCCGCTCATGTCGGGCAGCCGGACGTCCAGCACGACGAGGTCCACCGCGTGCTCGGCCAGCCGCTCCCAGGTCTGCGCCGCCGACGACGCCTCCAGCACCGTGTGCCCGGCGCGGCGCAGCCAGCTTCCGATGATGTACCGCTTGGTGGCGTTGTCGTCGACCACCAGCGCGGTGACCGCCTCACTCCGGCTCACGTCGCTACTCCTTCCGCGTGCGGCAGGACCAGTGTGACGGTCGTACCCGTCCCGAGCACGCTGTCCAGCAGAAGGTCTCCGCCGAGGACGCGGGCGAGCCGCCGCGCGTACGGCAGTCCGAGCCCGGTGCCGCCGCCTCCGGCGCCCGGAACCTGGTAGAACTCCTCGAAGACCCGCTCGCGGTCGCCGGCGGGGATGCCCCGGCCGGTGTCGGCGACGACGAACACGACCCGTCCGGGCTCGGCGCGGACGGTCGCGCGCACCTCGCCCGCAGCGGTGAACGTCAGCCCGTTCGCGAGGATGTTCCGCAGGACGCGGGCGAGCATCGTCTCGTCGGTGACCAGGACGTCCGGCGCGTCCGCCGTGTCCACGACCAGCGCCACGCCGGACCGCGCGGCCATCGGCGCCAGCAGCCCGGACAGCATGGCGAGCAGCGCGCGGACGTCCACCGGCGCCGGATGCGGCTCCAGCAGGCCGCGTTCGGCCTTGGCCATGTCCAGGAGCTCGTTGACGAGCGACAGCATCGTCCCGCCCGCCTGGGCGATCAGGTCGAGCTGGTGGCGCTGCTCGGCGGTGAGCGGGTCGGCGCCGGGGTCCAGCAGCAGCCGGGCCAGCCCGATGATCCCGTTCACCGGCGTCCGCAGCTCGTGGCTGATCGTCGCCCAGAACCGGCTCTTGGCCTCGCCCGCGTCGACCAGCAGGTCGGACTTCTCCTCCAGCTCGGCGTACAGCGCGACGACGCCCCGGTTGGTCTCCTCCAGCTCGGCGGAGATCTCGTTGTAAAGGGCGAGCACGCCCCGGTTGGTCTCCTCCAGCTCGGCGTTGAGGGCCCGCAGGTCCTCCCGCTGCCGCCGGACGTCCTCCAGCGCCTCGACCAGCTCGGCGTTGCGGTTGCGCAGTTCCTCCAGCGCCGGGAGCGGCACGAGCCGTTCCAGCCGGGCCCGCAGCGGGCCGAGCACCCCCGGGCCGGGGGTGCGGGCGCCCGGCGGCAGGCGCTTGACGAGCCGGATGTCCGCGTCGTCCTCGGCGACCTCGTCCATCAGCCGGGCGCCCGCCCGGACGCCCTCGCCGGACGGCCCCGCCTCCCCCTGCCGGGTCAGCTCGATCACCAGCTCCCGGTCGCCGAGCCGGAACGTCACCGCGGCGCCGCCGCCCGACTGGAACAGGTCGCGGCCCACCTCGCTCAGCGCGGTCGCGACGCGGACCTGGTCCGACGCGTCCAGGCCGGCGGCGGCGGCGACCTCGCGGCCCGCCTGGCGCAGCGCGACGACGCCCGCCTCGTCGACGACGTCGAACCGCAGCAGCACGACCGACGTCATCGCCGTCCCGCCCCGATCACGAGCACCGACCGGTCGTCGTGCCGCGTCCCGGCGTCGCGCAGCAGCGCCCCCGCCGCGAGCAGCGGGTCCCGGCCGAGCAGGTCCGGACGCGACGACAGGTCCCAGCGGCCGGTCAGCCCGTCGGAGTGCAGCACCACCGCCGCGCCCGCCGGAAGGTCGTAGCCGTGCTCGCGGTACCCGCGGCCCCGCACCCCGGCGATCCCGGGCGTCGAGATCATGCCCCGGCGGCGTCCGGGCGCGACGATCCAGCCCGCGATGTTGCCGAGGCCCGCGAACACCACCCGCCGGGCCGCCGGGTCCACGGTGACGGCCGCGACCGCGGCGCCGCGCGTCCCGGCCAGCCCCCGGTGCATCCGGTCCAGCAGTTCGCCGGCCGCGGTCGGCGCGTCGATCCCGCGCACCGCGCGGACCGCCTCGGCCGCCGCCCGCGCGGCGAGCGGCCCGTGCCCGAGGCCGTCGCACAGGATCGCGTGGACGACGCCGTCCAGCTCGCGCGCGGCGTAGGCGTCGCCGCACTCCTCCTCGCCGTCCAGCGGGCGGGTCAGCCCCGCGAACGGCGGGCCGGCGGACGGGCAGGCGTCCGGGCCCTCGCCCGGTTGGCGGAACCGCGCGAACAGGATCGTCCCCTCGCCCGGCCGGGAGTGCAGGCCCGCGTCGTCGGCGAGCCGCCCGATCATGCCGAGGCCGATGCCGAGCGAGCCGCTGGTGGACACGCCGTCGCGCAGGGACTCGGGCACGTCGGCCATCCCCGGCCCCCGGTCGACGCTGACGAACTCCAGCATCGCCCGCTCCCCGCCGCGCACGACGCGCACCAGCATCTCGCCGCGCCCGGCGTGCTTGACGAGGTTCGTCGCCGCCTCGGTCACCGCGAGCCGCACGTGCTCCAGGCGCTCGCCCGCGAACCCGAGCCGCTCGGCCAGCGCCGTGGCCCGGCGCCGCACCCCGGCGGGCGCGCTCGTCTCCTCCACCCGCGCCCACGCCGACTCCCCGGTGGACGGGCTGACCGACCAGTCCCCGCTCAGCGCGGCCACTTGGTCACCGTCACGGTCGTGCCCGCACCCGGCTCGGTGCGCAGGTCGAACTCGTCCACCAGGCGGCGGGCGCCGGGCAGGCCGAGGCCGAGGCCGCCGCCGCTCGTCCAGCCCTCGGTGAGCGCCCGGTCGATGTCGGGGATGCCCGGGCCGTCGTCGGTGAAGGTGACGCGCACGCCGGGCCGGCGGCCGGTCCGCTCGGCCGGCTCGACCCGCGCCGACCCGCCGCCGCCGTGGACGAGCGTGTTGCGGGCCAGCTCGCTCGCCGCCGTGACGATCTTGGTCTGGTCGACCAGCGACAGCCCGGCCGCCGTGGCGGCGGTCCGGACGAGCTGCCGGACGCGCACCACGTCGTCGTTGGACGCGATCGTGATCTCGCCCGTCGTCTCGGGCGTCACCGGCCGTCCGTGCCGGGCACGGCCGCGCCGAGCAGCCGCATGCCCTTCTCCAGGTCCAGCGCGGTGCGCACACCGCCGAGGGACAGGCCCAGCTCGACCAGCGTGATCGCCACGGCCGGCCGCATCCCGACGACGACGGTCTCGGCGTCCATCAGCCGGGACATCGCCGCGATCGTGGCGAACATCCGCCCGATGAAGGAGTCCACGACCTCGACGGCGGTGATGTCGATGATCACGCCGCGGGCGCCCGTCCGGGTAATCCGGTCGGCCAGGTCCTCCTGGAGGGCGAGGACGGTCTGGTCCTGCAGGTCGATCTGGATCGAGACGAGCAGGACCTCGCCGATCTTGAGAATCGGCACGCGGTCCATCAGGCGCCGTCCCCGACCCGGACGCCGCTGCGTTGCAGCGTGTAGGCGAGCGCGTCCGCCAGCGTCGACTTGGTGACGATGTCGCCGAACTCGATGCCGAGGCCGACGATCGTCTGGGCGATCTGCGGGCGGATGCCGGAGATCACGCAGTCGGTGCCCATCAGCCGCGCCGCCATGACGGTCTTGAGCAGGTGCTGGGCGACCTCGGTGTCCACGGCGGGCACGCCGGTGATGTCGATCACGGCGAACTGCGAGCCGGTGTCGACCAGCATCTGGAGCAGCGACTCCATGACCACCTGGGTGCGGGCCGAGTCGAGCGTGCCGACGAGCGGGACGCCGAGGATCCCGTCCCACAGCTTCACCACCGGCGTCGACAGCTCCAAAAGCTGCTCGGCCTGGTCGACGATCACCTGCTCGCGCTCGGCGGCGTAGGTCTCGAAGGTGACGAGCCCGAGGTCGTCCACGAACGCGGAGAACTGGACGAAGTCCGCGTGTCCGGCGCCCTTGTCCTCGATGACCTCCAGCACGGCCTGCTTGAGCGCGAACACGCCGACGGCCGTCTCGGTCGGGCTGAAGCCCTGCCGCGCCCGGTCGCGCGAGATCTCCGCCAGCGCCGCCCGCAGCTCGCCGCGCACCGAGCCGTCCTCCTCGGCCAGGGCGCGGACGAGCAGGTCGAACAGCTCCGACAGCTCCGCCCGCAGCTCCCGCTCGGTGATCCGGCCCCGCACGTTCTCGGCGACCAGGCCCACCCACCGGTCCAGGACGCGCTCGGCATCGGCCCCGAGCAGCTCCGCCATCGGGGCCGTCGCACCCGCCGCCTCTGTCGCCAAACCCTGCTCCTCCGCCATGCTGTCCGTTCTGTCCGGACGTTCTCCGGCGGGAAGCGTACCGCCCGCCGGGGACCGTCCGGTCCGACGTCCTCTTCTCCATCTCGTGGGTTTTCACACCTCCCGCCAGGGAACACTTCCCGTCCCTCACGCCACGGGACCCCGCGGTTGCACCCCGTGTCCCGGGGGCATCATCCGGACGGCCCCACCCCAGGGAAGCGAAGGCGGGTCACGCCGTGATCGAGGGACAGGCGCCCCGGGACACCGTCGTGCCGCCGGGCGACAAGCGGTACCCGGCGCTCAGCCGCGGGTTCAACCAGCGCTGGATCGCCGAGCCCGAGTACGTCCGGCTCGTCCGGTCGCCGGAGGAGGTGCGGGTCGCGCTGGCCGACGCGCTGCGCGAACGTCCGCGCGACCCCCGGCGCACCCGGATCACCGTCCGGTCGGGCGGGCACTGCTACGAGGACTTCGTCTGCGGCGACGACGTCCGCGTCATCCTGGACGTCAGCCCGATGTGCGCGATCGCCCACGACCCCGTCATGGACGCGTACATGGTCGAGGCGGGCGCGACGAACTGGCACGTCTACAGCCATCTGTACCCGTTGAGCGGCACCGCGCTGCCGGGCGGGTCGTGCTACTCGGTCGGGCTCGGCGGGCACATCACCGGCGGCGGGTTCGGGCTGCTGTCCCGGCAGCACGGGCTCACGGTCGACTACCTGTACGCGGTGGAGGTCGCGGTCGCCGGGCCGGACCGGTCCGTCCAGCTCGTCACCGCCACCCGCGACGACGACGGCGACCTCGGCGAGCTGTTCTGGGCGCACACCGGGGGCGGCGGCGGGAACTTCGGGATCGTCACCCGGTTCTGGTTCCGGGACCTGCCCGAGCCGCCCGAGCGCGTCCTGCTCACCGGCCTCGCGTGGAACTGGGCCGACTTCACCGCCGAGGACTTCACCGCCCTGCTCACCGCGTACGGCGAGTACTTCCGCGACCACCAGGACCCGCGCGACGCGTCCGGACGGCTGTTCGCGCTGCTCAAGCTCAACCACGTCAGCAACGGGCAGATCGGGCTCATCGCCCAGGTCGACCTGGACGACGGCACCGGCGCGGACGCGATGGCCGGGTTCCTGGAGGCCGTGGACGGCCGGATCCGCCCGCCCGCCGGGGCCATGTTCGCGCCGATGGGCGAGCACGCGCCGGTCGCGCACGCCGCGCTCCCCCGCGTCCTGCCCTGGCTCACGGCCACCCAGGCGCTCAACGCCAGCGGCGAGAACCGCTGCGGCAAGTACAAGTCGGCGTACTTCCGCGAACCGTTCGACTCCGGGCACATCGCGGCGATGTGGGACTACCTCGGCAACGACAAGTTCCGCGACTACCGCAACCCGCAGGCGCTCATCCAGGTGGACTCCTACGGATCGGCGATCAACACGCCCCGCCACGACACGGCCGTCCGCCAGCGCGACTCGATCCTCAAGCTCCAGTACCAGGTGTACTGGACGCGCGGCGACGTGGACGAGCCCGACCACGTCGACTGGATCCGGCAGACCTACCGGGCGACGTTCGCCGACACCGGCGGCGTCCCGGTCGTCGGGGACGCCACCGACGGCTGCTACATCAGCTACCCCGACGCCGACCTGAGCGACCCGCAGTGGAACGCCTCCGAGCAGCCCTGGTCGACGCTCTACTACAAGGACGCCTACCGGCGGCTCCAGCGCGTCAAGGAGCAGTGGGACCCGCTCGACGTGTTCCGCCACCGCCAGTCCGTGCGCCCCCGGCACTGACCGTCGCAGCGGACCCCGTCCCACCGGACGGTAGAGTTGCGGGGTTTCGTTCGTCGGTGGGGGTCGTGCCGGGAGGGCCATGAGGCGGGAATGGCTGCGGGTGCCGATCGGCCCGCAGGCCGCCCGGTGGGCCACCCGCCGCCCGGAGCGGATCGTCCTCGCGGTCGTCCACAATGTGACGTCGTTGACGCGGCTGCTGGACGTCCTCGACGTTTTCTCGCCCGACCCTCGGGTGCAAGTCGTTTTCACGTGGACGGGGTCGTCGCCTTTCACGCACGACGTGGCCGGCTTTCTCGCCGATCTCGGTTCGCTGGTCGTCCCGTGGGACCAGGCGCTCGCCGAGACGTTCGACCTCGCGGTGACCGCAAGCTATGGCGGGGAACTGCATCTCGTCAATGCGCCGATCATCGCCGTTTCACATGGAATCGGTTACAATAAAACGCTCGCCACAGAACACAGAACACAGAACACAGAACACAGAACACAGAACACAGAACACAGAACACAGAACACAGAACACAGAATCCGGTGTTCGGCCTTTCGGCGGAGTGGCTGCTGGCGGACGGACGGCTCGTCCCGTCCTCGATCGTCCTGTCGCACCCCGAGCAGCGCGACCGGCTCGCCCGCGCCTGCCCCGAGGCGGTGGACGCGGCCGTCGTCGCCGGGGACCCGTGCTTCGACCGCATCCTGGCGAGCCTGGCGCACCGCCGCCGGTACCGCGCCGCGCTCGGCGTCCCGGACGGCCGGCGGCTCGTGCTCGTCAGCTCCACCTGGGGCCCGCGCTCGCTGCTCGGCCGCGCCCCCGGGCTCGTCGCGCGGCTGCTCGCCGAGCTTCCGGCGGACGAGTACACGGTCGCGGCGGCGCTGCACCCGAACATCTGGCACGGCCACGGCCCCTGGCAGGTGCGGGCGTGGCTCGCGGACGCGCTGCGCGCCGGGCTCCTGCTGCTCCCGCCGCGCGACGGCTGGCGGGCGGCGCTGGTCGCGGCCGACGCGGTCGTCGGGGACCACGGCTCGGTGACGTTCTACGGGGCGGCCCTGGACCGTCCCGTCCTGCTCGGCGCGTTCCCGCACGACGACCTCGACCCGGACTCGCCCGTCGCGGCGTTCGGCCGCGCCGCCCCGGCGCTGGACACGGGCCGTCCGCTCCGCCCGCAGCTCGACCGCGTCCTCGCCGGGCACGCGCCGGGACGGTACGCCGAGGTCACCGCGTCCACGACGGCCGTGCCGGGGCGGTCCGCCGCGCTGCTGCGCGCCGAGATGTACCGGCTGATGGGCCTGGACGAGCCCGCGTCGCCGCCGGTGGTCCGCCGTCTGGACGAGCCCGGACGCCCCGAGTCCGCCGACGTCACGGCGCTGCTCACCGAGGTCGAGTGGCGCGGCGCGACGGCCGTCCTGCGCCGCCTGCCCGCCGCCGTCGCGCTCGACCGTCCCGACGCGGCGAAGGGCCACCTGGCCGCCGACCTGCGCGAGACCGACGAGCGGATGCTGAAGCTGGCCGACGTCCTGCACGGCGGCCCGGGCGACGACCCCGCCGACGTCCTCGCGGCGTTCCCCGGCTGCCATGTGGCGGCGTCCGGGCCGGTGGACGGCGTGTGCGCCGTCCGGGTGCGCGACGCGCCGCCGCTGACATGCCGCACGGACGCGCCGGGCCTCGCCGCGTCGGCCGTCTACGGCTGGCTGGCGGCGGGCCGCCCGCTCACCGCGCTGCCGCGCACCGCCGTGCTCGTCACCGGGCCGGAGCGCCGCACGGCGGAATTCACCCCCTGAGCCCGTCCAGCCGCGCCCGGACGGCGTCCGCGCGCGGCTTCCCCGCCAGCAGCTCCAGCGCGGCTTCGAGCGCGGCGACGGCGGCCGCGCGGTCGCCGTCGCGCTCGGCGAGGGCGCTCAGCGTCTCCAGCACCGTCGCCCGCTCGGCCGCGTGCCGCTCGGCGGGCAGCAGCTCCAGCGCCGCGTCCAGCGCCGCGCGGGCCTCGTCGGACCGTCCGGCGCGCACCTGCGCCTGCCCGAGGTCGCCCAGCGCCTTGCCCGCGTTGTAGGTGTCGCCGAGCGCCGTGAGCAGGTCGTGCGCCCGCCGCAGATGGGCGACGGCCGCGTCGTGGTCCCCGGTCGCGCCGAGCGCGCGGCCCCGGTGCCGCCAGGCGAGCGCGACGGCCCGGTCGTCGTCGGCCGCCTCGCTCATCGCGAGGTTGAGCCGCAGGTTGTCGGTGAGCAGGTCCAGGGCCTCGGCGGCGAGGTCCGGGCGCGTCGCCGCCAGCGCGGGCGGTTCCTCGGCCCCGCAGCGCCGGAGCTGGAGCAGCCCCAGCGACTCGACGGCGGTGGCCTCGCCGCGCGCGTGCCCGGCGGCCCGGTCGGCGGCGCGGGCGGCGGTGAACGCGGCGGCGGCGTCGTCCGGACGGTCCAGCTCCAGGTAGGCGAAGCCGAGCTGGCAGCGGACGCGTCCCTCGAAGCGGGGGTCGGACGCGTGCGGCGCGACCGCGGCGGCCCGCCGGTGCGTGTCCAGCCAGTGTTCGTAGTGCTTGCGCTGGAAGCACAGCGCCCACTGCGCTTCGACGAGCTGCACGGCGAGATCCGCCCACCCGTGGTCCGCCGCCGCCTGGACGGCCGCCCGCAGTTCGGCCCGGTGGCCCTCCAGCCACGCGCCCGCCGCGTCCGGGTCGATCTCCGGCGGACGGCCGAGCAGCGGCGCGAACGCGGGCCCGAGCCGCCACCGGCCCGGCATGAGCGCGTGGTCGGCGACCGCCGCGCGGTGCAGGTACCAGCCGAGGAGACGGCGCAGCGCCGCGTCCCGTTCGGCGGGCGCGGCGAGGGCGCGGGCGTGGTCGCGGGCCAGCTCGTGCAGCCGGTACCGCCCTGCGCCCACCTCGGTGATCAGCCCGGCGCGGCGCAGGTCGTCCAGCAGCGGGACGGGGTCGGCCGCGCCGGTCAGCGCGGCGGCCGTCTCGATCGTGACCTCGGCGCCGAACAGCACGCCGAGCGCCCGGTACAGCGCGGCGGACGGCTCGGGAAGCTCCTCGTACCCGGTCGACAGGACGGCGGCCACGGCGTCCGGCGCGGCGGGCGCCGACCGCCGGATCTCGCGGGCGACGTCGGCGGCCGGGCGGGACGCGAGCCGGCTCCCCGCCGCGCACAGGCTGAGCGGACGGCCCGCGCACAGCTCGGCGAGCGCGTCGAAGGCCGGGTCGTCGGCGCCGGCGAGGTCGCGCAGCAGGCTGCGGGCCGCGTCGCCCGCGAGCGGCGGCACCGGGACCTCCACGGCGCCGGGCAGGTTCGGCAGCGGGTCGCGCGCGGTCACCGCGAGCACGCTCCCCGGCGCGGCGGGCAGCAGGCTCCGCACCTGCGCGGCCACCGTGACGTTCTCCAGCAGGACGAGCGCGGGCTTTTCGCTCGTGCGCGTCCGGAAATGCCCGACCATCTCCGGGAAGGCGCGCGGAATGTCGGCGGCGGGCACCCCGAGCGCACGCAGGAATCCGCGTACGACGTCGTCGGCGGTGCGCGCTCCGCCGAGGGCCATGTCGTCCCAGAAATGCGGGCCTTCGGCGTCTTTCCCGAGCGTTTTCAGCCACTGGTACGCCAGTTCGCTCTTGCCGATCCCGCCCGGCCCGGTGAGCACGACGACGAGCGGCACCCCCGCCCGCACGGCCCGCTCGCGCGCCCGCTCCAGGCGGCGCAGCGGCTCCTCGCGGTCGGTGAAGTACAGCGTCGGCGCGGGCAGTTGCCGGGGCAGCGGGACGGCCGGGGAGAGCGAGCCGATGTTGATGTCCCGCCCTTGGATGACCACATGGGCGGACGACGCGTCGATCCGGTTGTTCGTGCCGTCGCCGGGCTGGGACACGTCGACCTCCGCTGAAGACACGAGCCGTCCGGCACCGCACGATACCGTGAAATGCGGATCCCGCAGTGTGGTTGTTTCGGTCGTTGTTTCCCGCCGAATTACCGCCCGTCCCTTTTCCCGGCTACGCTCGGTTCACGATGACACCGGGAATGACGACGCGGACGCTCGGGCCGTACTTCGCGTTCGAGACCGGCGGGCCGGAGCCCGGGTGGCGGACGCTCGGCGCGCTGTTCGGCGACGTCCCGTGGACGGCCCGGCGGGTCGCCGACGTCGCGGACGTCCTCGGCACCGGGGACCTGCGCGTCGCCGCGTCGATCTGGCAGCTCGGCATGGCCGCGCGGCTGTGGAGCCCGGTCGTCGGCGCGCTCGTCGCCGAGGGCGTCCTGCTGGACCTGGACCCGGGACGGGTGTGGTGGCGGCCCGTCGCGTCCGGGCCGCTGCCGCTGCGGATCCCCGCGCCGGCCGTCCGTCCGGGCACGTCGGCCGCCGACGTCGCGGACGTCATGGGCGGCCTGCTGGACCCGCTGGCCGCGCTCACCGGACGCGTCGCGCGGCTCGCGCCGGGGCTGCTGCGCGGGAACGCCGCGTCCGCGCTGGCCGGGGCCGTCCGGACGGTGGCCGCCGCGCGCCCCGACCTCGCCCCCGCCGCGCTCGACCTCGGCCGCCGCCTGCTCGGCCACGGGACGCTGCGCGGCACGGGGACGTTCACCGGCGGGTCGTTCGTCCGCCGGAGCTGCTGCCTCTACTACCGCGTCCCGGGCGGCGGGACGTGCGGCGACTGCCCGCTGACGGGCCGTCCGGTCACACGCGCTTGACGCCCACGCCGACGAGCCCGGCGAACCGCTCGGTGTCGGGCGGCCCCGGCTCCGGACGCCACGCGTTCGGCCCGACGAGCCCGGGGTCGAGCAGCTCGAACCCGGCGAAGAAGGACAGGATCTCGGCGCGGGTGCGGGCGCCGAGCGGGACGTTCGCCCCCTGGTAGACCTGCTCGGCCCGCGCCATCTCGTCCGGGAAGGCGTCCGAGGCGAGGTGCGACAGGACGAGATGGCTGCCCGGCGCGCACGCGTCCCGGTAGGCGGCGACGATCCGGGCCGTCTCGGCGGTGCCGGCGACGAAGTGCAGGACGGACACGAACAGGATCGCGACAGGCTCGTCCAGATCCAGCAGCCCGCTCACGTCCGGATGCGCCAGGATCGCATCCGGCTCACGCAAGTCCGCCTGAACGAACCGCACGCGCCCCGCCGTCGCCAGTAACGCCCGCCCGTGGGCCGCCACCGCCGGGTCGTTGTCCACATAAACGACGCGGGCGCCCGGCCCGGCCACCTCATGGACGTTCTCCCGCGTCGGCAGCCCGGACCCGAGATCGAGGAACTGCCGGACCCCGGCCGCCGCGGCCGTCCGCACCGCGCGCCCGAGGAACGCCCGGTTCAGCCGCACGCCGCGCAGAACCTTCCCGCCGGAGATCCGGACGATCTCGTCCGCGCTCTCCCGGTCCGCCGCGAAGTGGTCCTTGCCGCCTAACCAATAATCGTACATACGGGCGATATTTGGCGTCTGTAGAGCCATGACCGATTCCTACCGCACGGCCGTCTCCAGCCGCGCGCCGTCGGCCGATCAAGGCCATCACCGCGCCAAACCCGCTCGAGCAGCCCGAGACGGACATGGTGCCGGCCGCGCCGACGTGGCCGGCATCGGCAACGAGGCCCCGTGGTGGACCCGAACCCCCTCAGGGCACCGCGACCCTGCGTGACCGACTGACTATGGGCCATGACTGTTCGATCTGTAGCTGCATCGAAGCCATCAGTGACCCAAACCTGATCAGACGCCCTTGTCATAGCCGAGGTTTACCCAGGATCGCGATTGATCGCGACGAGGAACTCCGCTACGTTCTGCACCCACCACGCCCTGTTTGGGCGTTTTGTCCTTCTGTCCTCCCAGCGGGGACCTCGAAAGGTTTCCATGCACTACCATTCGCGCGGCCACAGGCTAGGGGCATGCCTTGTGGCCGGCCTCTTGGTCGCCGGGCTAGCCTCGGCCGTCGCCGCCACCGAGACGGCCACCGCACGACCCGCGGCGGCGAGCCCCGAAGACTCGCCGATCAGCGCGTCACCCGAAGCCGGGCAGTTCTACCCGACCCGTGTCCGCATCATGGACAACGCGCAGGTACCGGCCCGTGGAACCACCACCATCCAGGTCACCGGCCAGGGCGGCCTTCCCACAGCGGACATCTCCTCCGTGGCATTGAACATCGGCGCCAAGGGGGACTGGTTCAACAACGGCACCCTGACGATCTACCCTTCGGGGGCGCAGGAGCCGACAGCGACGGCCGTCAGCTACAACCCGAACTACTACGCCTCCAACATGGTGATCACCAAGGTCGGGGCGGACGGAAAGATCAAGGTCGCCAACAAGAGCGACCAGCCCGTCCGGGTGTATCTGGACGTCCACGGCTACGCCCTGTCGACGCCGGGAAGCGCGCCCGGCAGCACCTACAATGGCCTGCCGCCCGCCCGCCTCGTCGACAAGACCAAGATCGCGTCCATGGGGAACTTCGAGCTCTCCCCGCTCGGCGAAGGGGGAGTTCCCGCCTCCGGCGTCGACGCCGTCGCGGTGAGACTGACCCTCAAGGGTGAACAGACCGGCACTGTCCGCGTTTACGCTGCCGGTGACGTGTGGCCCGCCGACGCCAACGTCGACTATCCGCAGAACATCACCGCCCAGACCTTCTCCATCGCCAAGATCGGCCAAGACGGCAGGATCAACGTCCACAACCTCAGCGGCGGCGCGGTCGAGGTCTCGGTGGACGTCGTCGGCTACTTCACCAAGGCGCTCAAGCAGGGCGCCACGATCGTCACGCTCCAACCTGGCCGGCTCGCCGGCAACGTCACGATTCCCGCGAACGGGGACTACGCTCTCGCGCCCCGCGGCAAAGCGGGGATTCCGGACTCGGGAACGTCCACGGTCGGGATCAACGTCACCGCCAGCAGCGCGGGAACCGGGGCCCTGAGCGTAACTCCTTCCAGCACGAACGAAACCGCCGTCGAGACCGTCGCCTACGCCGCGGGGAGGCCGACCACTGGTTTCACCACCGCCCGCCTGGGCGGTGACGGAAAAGCCGTCATCCACAACAGCGGTACCTCGCCCGTCACCATCTCCGTCGACGCCTTCTCCTACTACGCCGACCCGCAGCACGACATCACCGCCGAAGTCGCTGACGGCACCCTGAAGCTCGCTTGGCGCCCTCGGCAAGGAGCCGGTGAGTACGTTCTCATGGACGCCGGAAACGAAGAGGTGGCCTGGCGCGGAAACTCGACCTCCACGAACCTGCCCATGCCCGCACCCACCTTCCGGACCCTGATCCTCGCGGCCGTCGAACCCGGAACCACGATCAGCTACCTTGGCAAGATCCTTGCCACGGCGCCGGACCCCCAATCGGAAGTCGCTCCGATGACCGTTGTCACCTCCGCATCGGGAACTGACATCAAGTGGGCATCGGATCCGCCGGGCACCGACGTCCCGCCCATTGACAGCACTCTCGAACACCGGATCGCCGCCGACGACGGAACAGTCGTGGACGTCCCGCTGAGCCGGGCCTCGACCACGACCGCACTCGGGCAGTCAGCCACGTTCACCGTGGCGACCGGCGGCGCGGAAGTCCCCGAAAAGGTCGACGACGAGAACTCGCCGGACGCTCCCGCGGACCCGCCCGCCGGCACTTTCCCCGACGACCCTCCAGCAGTGGAGACCGGGGACGGCGTGCCCATCGACGATCCCACGACGCCGACTCCGGCACCTAGCGCATCCACTCAGGTCGAGGCGGGTCCGGCGACAACGGACGACGGCGGCGAAGATCCGAATTCCGTCCTCAACGACGTTGTCATCAGCCCACCCGCAATGACCGTCGACGAATTCGCCGCCCTCGCGGGACTCGGCACGCCGTCACAGACATCCATTCAGGCCCGGTCGGCCGAGGTCGGCGCCCAGGGACTCACCAAGGGATCGACCTGGGTCGACTACGAAACCTACATTCCCTCCGCCAAGGTCCATGTCATTCCGGGTGCGGCTCTGGCTTGCTTGGCTCTCAAAGGCCAGTGGTACGCCGGAGACGGCCGCGGAGTAGGACACAACACCGGAAAATACCGCACCCGTGTGGCGATCAACCTGGACTGGAAGGACAAGAAGAACTTCGCCTACCGCGACGTCCACTCCACCCACCGACTCGCTCCGACCTACGCCACCAAGACGGCCTCGGTGTCAGGAATCACCTTCAAGGCGTCAAAGAACACCGGCAAGTACGCCAGGATCTTCATCGACCATGGCGTGGGAAACCCCTTCTGTTACATCACCAGCATCGAGTACAGGATGTGGCTGGAGTTTTATAAAAATGGAGAACACTGGGTTTACGGCAGGCATGTCCGGATGCCTTCACATCAGGTGTACCAGGAAGATTTCTACTACGACAGTGCCGGATGGCATCACTACGGTGCCCGGCTCATGTTCAACCACCCGGCCGTCGCCGCCATGTGCCTAGCCGCTTTCGGCGCTCCAGCCGTTTGTGGCTACAAGAAGACTCAAGTGGTCCAGTAGGATCGAGTATCTGGTTGCCCGCTTCCGGCGAGAGGTCGTGGACCTCTCGCCGGAAGCGGGTTGCCCAGGAAAAGAGGGCGGCGATTTTGAATCCCCGAATGTCCGCAATACTACGTTCAGCAGTGGGATACATTTCCCTTGTCGCAGGGTTTGGCGTGTCGGTTTTCGTCGCCCTGCTCACGGGAATGTTCCTCGACGAGCACGAGTCAGGAATGGAGCGCCTCAGTAACGTTTATACGTGGATCATCTATGTCTGGTCGGCCCTGATCGGACTCGTCGCCATTGCGATCTTTCGCGGAATTCTCCACAAGAACATCGGCTCCTGGTGGCTGACCTGCTGTCTCATTCCCTCGATCGCGTCCGCGCTGCTACTCGCGGGCGCGGGATAACACCACCGCGGCCTTCGACAGACCCGTCGTCATGCACGCTCGGCAGACGACTGGTCGTACATGCGGGCGATGTTGGGGGTCTCCATGCCCGATTCCTACCGGACGGCCGTCCATTCCGCCTCCAGGCGGGCGCGGTCGGCGGGGTCGGCGCCGGGCCACATCCGCAGCACCTCGCGCAGGCTCCACGCGCGGACCTCGGCGAGCCGGGACGGCGTGCCGTGGACGTCGTCCTGCTCCACCAGGCGGAGTTCGGGCGTCGCGCAGCGGATCCGGTCGAAGTCGAACGGCGGGACGATCTCGTCGCGGCGCGCGGTGACCATCGCCAGCGGGACGGTCAGGGAGCGCAGGTCGTCCTCGCCGAGCGGCCAGTCGCGCAGGTGCTCGAAGACCTCCTCGGCGGGCACGCGGGTCAGGTGCGCGAGCGTGTCGCGCGTGGAGCGCGGGAGCCCGGCCTGCCAGACCGGGTCGGTGAAGAACGTGTCGACCGGCGGACCGTTCCCGACGACGCCCCGGATGCGGGGGTCGCGCAGCGCCGCGAGGATCGCCGCGTGCCCGGCGAACCCGGACGCGAGCAGGTACGTCTCGGCCGTGCGGGCGCGGTCGGCGAACGCGTCGAGGATCGCCGAGAACTGCCGGTGCGGGGTCTCCCAGTCGTAGCGCAGCGGGTTCTCCCCTACGCCGGGCAGCTCGGCGACGACGCCGGCCAGCCCGAGGTCCGCGACGCGCGGCAGGATCGGCGCCCACAGCTCCTTGGGGCTCTGCAGCCCGCCCACGACGACGAGCAGCGGCCGGGGCGCCTCGCGCGACAGCCCGGTCGTCCAGACGCGGACGTCGACGCCGTCGACCGCCACGGCCTCCGGCTCGATCCCGCGGTCGCGCCGCCAGCGGTCGAACGCCTCGACGGCGCGGGCCTGGGCGCGCTTGCGGCCGGGGCCGTCCACGAACGGGAAGCGTCCGCGCAGGTAGCACTGGAGCGCGGCGAGCGGCTCGCCGGCCGCGTCGTGCTCCTCGCCGGCGCGGATCCACTCGTGCGGCCATGATCCCGGCTCGTCGCCGGCGTCGGCGACGATGCGGGCGAGCACGTCGCCGGTGTCCGGCTCGGTGACGACGGTGTGGCCCGTCACCAGGCGTTTCAGCTCGTCCAGGTCGTTCACCGGACCGTCCTTCCGCAGCGCGCGGACGGCACGCCCCGCCCGCGGTCCCGACGTCGCGTGACGTCCGGCCACGCTAGGCCGCCCAGCTTAAGGAATTCTGAAGTGGATTGGTAGGAAATACTAGAGTGAGGGGCATGTCCGACGTCTTCACCGTGCCCGTCGCCGTCCGCGGCTACGAACTCGACACGCAGGGCCACCTCAACCAGGCCGTCTACCTCCAGTACGCCGAGCACGCCCGCTGGGAGTGCCTGCGCGCGGCGGGCGTCGGCCTGGACGAGCTGCGCGCGAGCGGGGTCGGGCCGGTGGTCCTGGAGACGACGGTCAAGTACCGGCGGGAGCTGCGCGGCGGCGACGCCGTGACGGTGAGCTGCCGGTTCACGGGCGGAAACGGAAAGACGTTCCGGATCGTCCAGGAGATCGTCAAGGCCGACGGGACGGTCGCCGCCGAGGTGACCGGCGTCGGCGGCCTGCTGGACCTGGCCGAGCGGCGGCTCGTCCCCGATCCGGCCGGGCGCCTGCGGAGCCTCGCGGGCGATCCGGCGGTGCTCGGCCTGTAGCGCCGTCCCGGACGGCGGGCGTTCACCCGCCGACCGTAAGCTTTCGGTCATGTCCCCCGGCGGTCCGCCCTGCAACTGCGTGCTGTGCCACGACTACGGCGACCGGCACCGGATGGACACGTTCCTGCTGCGGACGATCGTCCACATCAGCGAGTACGGCTGGAGCGTCGTGCTCGTCCAGCCCGAGCGCGACCGGCCCGGCTGGGCGTACACGATCGGCCTGTGGCACAGCCACCGCGCCCCCGAACTGGCGATGTTCGGCGCGGACGTCTACGAGACCGAAGAGATCCTGAACACGCTCGGCCGCGCGTCCGCCGCCGGCGCCGGCCCCCTGGACGGCGAGCGCCGCCCCGAGACGGTGCGCGGCCACGACGCGGTCTTCCGTTCGGTCGACGCCCGCTGGTACCGCCCGCTGTTCCCCGGCGCGGTGTCGTTCCACCGCCGTCCGCCGCTCCCGTTCCTGCAACTCGTCTGGCCCGACGACGCGAACGCCTTCCCGTGGGATCCGGACGGCAAGCGCACCACCCAGCCCTGGACCTGGCTGCCCCCCGCGCACCACCCCCCGTCCCCCTGGCTCCCCCGCTGACGGCGTCAGGCGCGGACGGCGGTCGCGAGGACCAGGACGAGCGTCAGGGCGGCGCCGAGGCCGTGGATGAGGACGGCCGCCGCCGGGAACGTCGCGCCGCGCGCGTGGCGCCCGTCGTGGCCGACCAGCCAGCGGGTGAACAGGACGAAGCCCTGTAGCGCCGTGGCGACGAGGACGGCGAAGGCCGCCCAGGCGCACCAGCGCGTCCCGGTGGTCAGGTGGACGGCCCACAGCACGAAGCCCGCCAGCGCGGCCGGGGGGTGCCCGCCGAGCAGCAGCAGCGGATGACGGGTCACCTTCGCGGCCGGGCCGCGCAGCCCGCCGTCGCGGACGAGCCGGGACAGCAGGTGCACGCCGGCGGCGGCCGTCAGCAGCCAGGCGATGAGCGCGGCGACGTCCACGGCCCTCCCTCCCGGCGGCGCCGAGGGCCAGTGTGCCGCGCGGCGGGGGCCGGGCACGGCGGTTCCGGCGAAGTCGCGGCCGATCAGCGCAGCCGGTAGCGGAGGAACAGGACGCCGTCGTCCTCGTAGACGGCGGCCGGACGTACCGGGACTTCGGCGTCCAGGGCCCCCAGAAGGGGCGTATGGTGCGCGCTGCCGTGCAGCGCGGGCGCGAGGTTGAGGCACAGCTCGTCGGCCAGCCCGGCGCGCACGAGCGACGTCGTCAGGGCCGGACCGCCCTCGCACAGCAGCCGGTCCAGCCCGTGGTCGTCGCGCAGCGAACGCACGGCCGCGCCGAGGTCCACCGCGTCGTCGCCCGCCACGACGGCCGGCACCGGGAGCCGGCGGCCGGACAGCGCGGACGCGCACGTCACGACCAGCGTCGGCGTCTCGGCGGCGGTGAACAGCGGCAGCGTCCAGTCCAGGTCCAGCGACCGGCTCACGACGACGATCGGCGCGGGCGGGCCGCCCCGGCGCTCCCGCAGCTCGGCGCTCAGCCGCGCGGGGCCGAGCCGCCGCGTCCGGACGGTCGACGCCCCGACCAGGATCGCTCCGGCGAGAGCGCGCAGCACGCGGAACACGCGGAAGTCGGCGGCGCCGCCGAGCCCGTCGGTCCAGCCCTCGGCGTCGGTGACCGTCCCGTCCAGGCTCGCGACCATTCCGATCCGCAGCGGCGGGACGTCCGCGCCGTACTCGTCGTAGGGGTCGACGGACGCGGCGGGCGACGGGAGGAGACGGCGCATGACCTGCAAGGTTAGCCCAGCCCCGGTGCCGCGTTCTGTCGGTGGCAGGGCGCAGGATGGACGCATGGACCTGCCGATCAGCCTGCCGCTCGAACCGATGCTCGCCAAGGCCGTCGCGACGATGCCGGAGGGCGACGTCCTGTACGAGCCGAAGTGGGATGGTTTCCGGTGCATCGTCTTCCGGGACGGCGACGAGGTCGAGCTGGCCAGCCGGGGCAAGAAGCCGCTGACCCGCTACTTCCCCGACGTCGTCGAGGCGGTGAAACGCGAGCTGCCCGAGCGCTGCGTCGTGGACGGCGAGATCGTCATGCGGCACGGCACCCGGCTCGACTTCGACCGGCTCCAGCAGCGCATCCATCCGGCGGCGTCGCGGATCCGGCTGCTGGCGGAGGAGACCCCGGCGTCGTTCGTCGCGTTCGACCTGCTCGCCCTCGGCGACGAGAACCTGATGGACGCCCCGCTCGGCGAACGGCGGAGACGGCTCACCGAGGCACTGGCCGGCGCGAACCCGCCCGTCCACGTGACCCCGGCGTCCGATTCGCACGCGCTGGCGTTGCGGTGGTTCGAGACGTTCGAGGGCGCGGGCCTGGACGGCGTCATCGCCAAGCCCCTCGACCTGCGCTACCAGCCGGGCAAGCGGCTGATGTTCAAGGTGAAGCACGAGCGCACGGCCGACTGCGTGGTCGCGGGGTTCCGCTGGCACAAGTCCGGCCCGATCGTCGGGTCGCTGCTGCTCGGCCTCTACAACGCCGACGGGCGGCTCCAGCACGTCGGCGTGTCCGCGTCGTTCACGATGAAGCGCCGCGCCGAGCTGGTGGACGAGCTGGCCCCCTACCGGATGGACGACTTCACCGGCCATCCGTGGGAGGAGTGGGCGCGGCAGTCCGAGGCCACGGCGGACCGGATGCCCGGCGCGGTGTCGCGCTGGTCGGGCGGCAAGAACCTGGACTGGGTGGCGCTGCGGCCCGAGCTGGTGGTGGAGGTCGCCTACGACGCGATGGAGGGCGACCGGTTCCGGCACACGGCCCGGTTCCGCCGCTGGCGGACCGACCGTGTGCCGGAGTCCTGCACGTACGAGCAGTTGGAGGTGCCCGTCGCCTACGACCTGGACGCGATCTTCTCCGATCCGCATCCCCGGCCGGAGTGAATCAGGCGGGCTCGGTCTCGTTCGCGATCGTCTCGCGGATGATCTGGTCGTCGGAGCGGCGGTCGGCGGCCCGCACCGTCTCGTACGGGCGCAGGTACGTCCGGTGGAGGCCGGGCACCCGGTCGTGGATGACGAAGGTGGCCTTGGTGGACGCGGCGGCGTCGTGGTTCCGGACGGTCGGAACGGTCCGGAAGTCGGCCTTGATCTCGTCCTTGCCGATCTTCGTGAACACGTAGCCGCGCTGGTTGTTGTAGAACTTCAAATGCGGGTTGATCTTGAGGTAGGGGTGGTCGGCGGGGTTGGAGTCCTTGCCGTCGCCGCCCGAGGTGATCGACGTGCAGACCAGCTCCGACCCGACGGTCTTCGAGTGCGGGTCGTCGTAGTTCAGCTTGAGGTCGCTCGCCCAGTGCGCGTGGACGTCGCCGGTGAGCACCACGGCGTTGCGGACCTTGGCGTCCACCCAGCCCTTGGTGATGCGGGCGCGGGACGCGACGTAGCCGTCCCAGGCGTCCATGCTGGTGATCTTGGCGGGGCCGGCGTCGCTGTCGCGCTGGGCGAAGAAGACCTGCTGGCCGAGGATGTCCCAGCGGGCGGCGGACCGGCGGAAGCCCTCCACCAGCCACTTCTCCTGCCGGGCGCCGGTGATGGACCGGCTCGGCGCCGCCGCCTCCGGGCAGTTCTTGTTGCCGTCGCCGCACGCCTGGTCGTCGCGGAACTGGCGGGTGTCGAGCATGTGGAAGTTCGCGAGCCGTCCCCACGCGACGTTGCGGTAGAGCTGCATGCCGGGGCCGCGCGGGATCGAGGTGCGGCGCAGCGGCATGTTCTCGTAGTACGCCTGGAACGCGGCGGCGCGGCGCTTGAGGAAGTCGGCGGTGTCGGGCGTGTCCGACCCGTCCTCGGGGACGTTCCCGGCCCAGTTGTTCTCGACCTCGTGGTCGTCGAACACGACGAGCCACGGCGCGACGGCGTGCGCGGCCTGGAGGTCCGCGTCGGCCTTGTACTGCGCGTGCCGCTGCCGGTAGTTGGCGAGCGTGACGGTCTCGGGGCCGGCATGGTCGCGGACGTTGCCGCCCGGCGCCACGTAGTGGTCCTTCTTGTACTCGTACTGGTAGTCGCCGAGGTGCAGGACGAGGTCGGGGTGCTGCTCGGCGAGCCGCCGGTACGACGTGAAGTATCCGTGCTCGTACTGGGAGCACGAGACGAACGCCATCGCGAGCGCGGACCCGAACGTGTCGGCGCGCGGCGCGGTGCGGGTGTGGCCGGTGCGCGAAAGGTACGTTCCAGTCTTGAACCGGTACCAGTACTGGGCGCCGGGCCGCAGGCCGTGGACCTCGACGTGGACGCTGTGCGCGGACGCGGCCGACGCCGTCGCCGTGCCGCGCTTGACGATCTTCTTGAACCGCGCGTCGGCGGCGACCTGCCACTCGACGGCCACGGTGCCCGACGGCATCCCGCCGAGCCCGTTCTCGGCCAGCGGGTCGAGGGCGAGCCGGGTCCAGAGCACGAACCCGTCGGGCGCCGGGTCGCCGGACGCGACGCCGAGGGTGAACGGGTTCTTCTTCAGGGTTCGGCTGCGCAGCGGCGCGGCGTCGGCGGTTCCGGGGAGCAGCAGCGAGCCCGCCGCCGCGGTGCCCGCCGTGAGCCCGGTCGTGACGAGGAATGATCTACGGTCGAACGACTGGGGCGTTTCGGCCATCAGGGCGACCTTTCGGTGTCCGGGGTTGATCACCGGACAGCCTCACCAGGGCCGATGGCCAGCACATTGTGCATGGGTGTCCGCTTCCTCAACACGAGAGATCGAGTACGCGCGGACGATGCTACGCTGAGAGTTCGTCTCGACGAGCGACAACACACCCAGCTTGATGAGGAGATTAGCAGACATATGCGAGCGGGTCAAGTCAAGCCCTCGTCCGGAAATAATTCCGAAGCCGCCCGTGCCGCGGCCCTGGCCACCGAGCAGGAGCGGGTGGCACGCGTCTACGCCCGTCTCGACACCGAGCGGGCCGCCGCCGAGCGCGCCCTCGCGGCCGGACCCGGCGAGGGCGGCGGCGCGGGCTTCCAGGCCAAGGTGGAGCGGGAGACGGTCGTGGCCGAGGCCGCGCGCCGCCTCGCCCGGCTGAACGGCGTCGAACGCGCGCTCTGCTTCGGCCGCATCGACCACCGCGGCACCGCCGAGGAGCCCGGCGACACCTTCTACATCGGCCGGATCGGGCTGCGCGACGACGACCGCGAGCCGCTGCTCATCGACTGGCGCGCGGCGGCGGCGCGGCCCTTCTACACCGCGACCGCGAGCGACCCGGGCACGCTCGCGCGCCGCCGCCACCTGCATCTGCGCGACCGGACCGTCCGGCGGGTGGACGACGAGGTGTTCGACCTGGACGGCCTGCGCCCCGGCGACCGGTCCGCGATCGTCGGCGAGGCGGCGCTGCTGGCCGCGCTGCGCCGGGGCCGCACCGGGCGGATGGGCGACGTCGTCGCGACGATCCAGGAGGAGCAGGACCAGGTCATCCGGTCCGGGCTCCAGGGCGTGCTGGTCGTCCAGGGCGGGCCGGGCACGGGGAAGACCGTCGCGGCGCTGCACCGCGCGGCCTACCTGCTCTACACCTACCGGGACGTGCTGGAGCGGCGCGGCGTCCTGATCATCGGGCCGAACACGACGTTCCTGCGGTACATCGAGCAGGTGTTGCCCGGCCTCGGCGAGACCGACGTCGCACTCGCGACCGTCGGGGAGCTGTACCCGGGCGTGCGGGCCTCCGCCGAGGACCCGCCCGCCGTCGCCGTCGTCAAGGGCGACGCACGGATGGCCGACCTGATCGAGACGGCCGTGCGGTCCCGGCAACGCGTCCCGGACGGCGGCCTGACCGTCGAGGCGGACGGCCTGACGCTGCACGCGGACGAGGAGACGTGCCGCCGCGCGCGGGACCGGGCGCGGGCGCTGCGGGCGGCGCACAACGTGCAGCGGCGGATGTTCGTCCACGAGATCCTGGACGCGCTGGCGGCCGACCGGGCGCGGCAGTACGACGCGCTCGCCGACGAGCCGATCGAGCAGATGAAGCGGGAGGGGAACATCCCGGCGTGGCTGCTGGAGCTGATCGTCAACGCCGACGAGAACCCCATCCTGGACCCCGAGGACGTGCGGCTGTCCAAGGAGATGCTGTGGGAGCAGCCCGCCGTCCGGTCGGCGATCGACGAGCTGTGGCCGGAACTGACGCCCGAGCGCCTGCTGACCGGCCTGTTCGCCGACCCCTCGGCTTTGCGCAAGGCGGGCGGCGCGTTCGCTGAATCCGAGTTGGAGCTGCTGCACCGCGACCCGTCCGCGCCGTGGACGGTCGCGGACGTCCCCCTGCTGGACGAGGCCGCCGAACGCCTCGGCGACGACGACCCGGAGGAACGCGCCCGCGCCCGCGCCGCCGCCGCCGAACGCGCGGCCGGTGAGCGGTACGCGCGCGAGGTGCTGGAGTCGGCGGGCGTCGACGCCGACCTGGTGGACGCCGCCGAGCTGGCCGCCCGCAACGCCGACGACGGGCCGCAGCGGACGACCGCCGAACGCGCCGCCGCCGACCGCTCGTGGGCGTACGGGCACGTCATCGTGGACGAGGCGCAGGAATTGTCGGCGATGGCGTGGCGGGCGGTGATGCGGCGCGTCCCGACCCGCTCGCTGACGGTCGTCGGCGACGTCGCGCAGACCGGCAGCGCGGCGGGCGCCGCCTCCTGGGGCGAGATGCTCGACCCGTACGTGGCGGGCCGCTGGCGCGAGCACCGCCTGACCGTCAACTACCGGACCCCGGCGGCGATCATGCGCCTGGCCACCCGCCTCCTCGCCCAGGTGGCCCCCGACCAGACCCCGCCGGAGCCGGTCCGCGACGACGGCCCACCGCCCGCCTTGATCCCCGTCTCCCCCGCCGAACTCCCCACCCGCGTCCCCGAACTCGTGATGGCCGAACTGGGCGAGATCCTCAGCGAGGGCGACGACACCGCGGGCCGCCTGGCCGTGATCGTCTCCCCCGCCCACCACGCGGCCGTCCTCGCGGCCCTCCCCGACGCCGGCGCGGGCACGACCCCCGAAGCACTGGACGCCCCCGCCGTCGTCCTCACCCCGTCGGAGGCGAAGGGCCTCGAATTCGACTCGGTGATCATCGTGGACCCGGCGGGAATCCTGGCGGCGTCCGCACGCGGCGGCCAGGACCTCTACGTGGCCCTGACCCGCCCCACCCGTCGCCTGACGATCGTCCACGACGACGACCTTCCCGACGTCCTCGGCTGACCCGCGCGTCCCCGTCCGGTGCGCGGCCGGACGGGGACGCTCACGGCCACAGGTTCATCAGCGCGGCCGTCACGGCACCCCCGGCCCCGCTCTCCAGGACGGCGCGCAGCGAGTTCCCGAGCGCGCGCATCCGTCCCCGGTCGGGCGCGGGCTCCCGCGCCTCGGCGACGATCCGCTCGGCGATCTGCCGGGCGATGTCCTCGGACGGGCCGAGGTCCAGTTCCGCCAGCCGGTCGCGGACCGTCCGCGCGAAGACGGCCAGCACCTCCGTGTCGTCGCCCGCCGCGTTCATGACGACGTCGTTGCCGTCGCCGACGACGATCTGCGCCCGCTGCACCGGGCCGTCGATCCGCACGCGGTGCCCGCGCGAGTCCCGCTCCGTCATTCGCTGCCTCTTCCTCTCACGGGGTCGCGCTCGGACCCGCCTGGACGTGGAGCGTGACGTCGGTCTCACGACCCGACGCCTCCTGTGAGATGTGGACGCGGAGTCTTCCGTTCCGCGCGTCGTCGGGCACGCGGAGGGTGAACTCGATCGTTCCGTCGTCGCGTCCGGACGTCGCGTTGCCGTAGCCGGGGTAGTACCACTGGACGTTCCAGCCGGGCGCGAAGCCGGTGCCGCTGATCGTGACCGTTTCACCGGGTTGCACGGGGTCGTGGTCGGGCCGGGCGGACAACCGTCCGACCGCCTTCGCCAGTTGGTAGTGAACGGTCGCGTGGGCCTCGCGTTTCGATTTCAGCCCTTCGGCATGGACCGTCACGTTCCGGTCCCCGGTCGCGGGCTCCCATCCTTCGCCGAACACGGCGACCGCGACGCCCGAGGCGTTCGCCTTGGCTTCGCCGCCCGCGCCGCCGTGCCCGTAGCGCGTCATGCCCATGTAGAAAAGGACGGTTTCGCCGGGCTCGAAGCCCGACGCGGTCGCCTGGATCGGGTCCCGGAACCGGGGCGCGGACGGGCTCAGCCGCAGCGTCGGAGCGCCGAGGTCCGCGGCGCCCTCGACGGTCAGCGGGGCCGACGCGCCGCGGCCGGACCGCCGCCCCGTCGCCCGGATCGTGTAGCGGCCCGGGTCGGTCGCCGCGCGGACGTCCGCCTCGGCGGTCCCGTCGCGGTCGGCCGTGAGCGTCTCGGCCCGGCCCGACGCCGGTCCGGTCCACGAGAGGACGACCGTTTCGCCCGGCTCCATCCCGCCGACGCGCGCCCCGTAGTGAGCCCCGGCCTTCACCGACGCGGCCGACAGGCGCAGCCACGCGTCCGACGGGCTCATCGTCGCGGACGGCGTCGTCCGCGACCAGGACGGCACCGGCGCCGCCACGGGACGGTCGACGTGCGGCGGGGGCCCGTCGTCGCGCGCGGCGGCCACGCCGAGCCCGGCGATCGTCAGGGCGAGGACGGTCGCCGCGCCGAACGCCACCGGGTGCGCCGACACCACGCCGCCGCCCTTCGCGCCGAACAGCGCGAACAGGCCCCCCGCCGCCGCGCCGCCCGCCGTCGCGCCCGCCAGTCCGAGCACGCGCCTGCGGACGTTCTCCTCGTGCCGGAAGTAGTGCAGGTCGTCGGCCGAGTTCAGCTCCCGCGCGGCGACGAGCCCGAGTGCGAGGACCGTCCGCCACGACCCCCAGCGCAGCGACCGCTGGAGCGCGGGGGCGGCGGCGCGGGCGAGGTCGCGGGCCGTCGCGTGCTCGCCGCCCTCGACCGCCGCCGCGAGCAGCCGCGTCACGATCGCCGCCTCGTCGGCGATCTCGTGCGCGGACGCCGTGGCCGCCCAGTCCGCCAGCCGGCGGAAGTACAGCGCGAGGTCGTCCGCGGCCGGGCTCGGCCGGTCGGTTCCGTCGTCGTCGGACGGCGGGACGCGCCGGTACGCGCCCCGGGTGGGCACGGCGAGTTCGGCGTCGGCGAGCCGCTCAAGGGCCCGGACGGCGTCCCCGGCCTCCGCGCCGGTCAGCGTGGCGAGCAGCGCGGCCGACAGCGGCGCGGCGTCCAGCAGCGACAGCACGAGCAGGGCCTCGCGGGCCACGCCGTCCAGCCCGTCCACCAACGCGCGGGCCACGACAGCCGGGTCGGGCTCGAACCCGAACTCACTGTCCGCGCCTCGGGCCGCGTCGACGGCCCGGCGCAACGCGCGCGGATGGCCGGACGCGGCCCGGCACAGTTCCCGCGCCGGCGCGTCCTCCTCGTCCCGCAGCGGACGGCCCAGTTCCGCCTCGATCAGGGCGAGCGCCGCGTCCTCACCGAGGCCGGTCAGCTCCAGCGACGCGCCGCTTCCGCCCAGGCACGGACGGCCCGTCGCGATGACCAGGTCTCCCCCGGGCGTGGCGGCGAGCAGCCGGTCGACGTTCTCCGCCGAGCCCGCGAAGTCGTCGATGAGGAACAGCGCGTCCACCGCGCCCATCAACCGGCCCAGCCGCGCCGGGTCGGGCTGGTAGTCGTCCGCGTCGTAGCAGGCGACGAACAGCTTGCGCAGCACGTCCGCCACCGGGAGGCCCGACGCCGACAGGTACACCACGTGCCGTCCCTCCGCGCGGCGGGCCTCGGCGAGTTCGCGGAGCAGCGCGGACTTGCCGACGCCGGGCACGCCGCGGATCTCGACGGGCCGGTCGGCGGCG
Organism: Actinomadura rubteroloni; assembly: GCF_002911665.1. Classification (NCBI taxonomy): domain Bacteria; kingdom Bacillati; phylum Actinomycetota; class Actinomycetes; order Streptosporangiales; family Thermomonosporaceae; genus Actinomadura; species Actinomadura rubteroloni. The sequence continues at coordinate 345,252 of NZ_MTBP01000004.1, read as the reverse complement.
AGCCAGGCGTCCACCCGCGCGATCTCCGCGTCCCGGCCGTGCGGCACCGCGCCCGTGCGGGGCAGCCGGTCGCCGCCGGGCTCGTCCCGGAGCGTCACCGGGGGCGGGCCGCCCTGGTGGACGCTCACGGTGGAGCCCTTCGCGGCGTTGATGACGCAGTTGTGGTCGCCGACGACGACCTGGCCGCCGACACGGCCGGTCCTGACCTTCGCCATGGCATCCGCTCTGTGCTGGGCCGCGAGTCGAGAGGCTCTCATGCTCGCAGCGCCCCCACCGGCCGGTGGGGGCGTGGCCGCATCCGGAATGGCGGTGGCGCGTTCCGGCCACTGTCTGTAGGGACGCCGGGGCATCGGCGTGACGAGTCGTTGGTCCGGACGCATCCGGAGCCGACCGGAATCGTCGCCGCCGTGGCCAGCCGCCCGTCCCGCAGGAGGGGAAAGCCAACGAGGTCCCTTCCGCCGCGCGGAAGGGACCTCGGATGCTCTGTTGGGGGCTTACCAGCGGCCGTCGAGCACACCGTCCCTGACGTGCGCGAAAAGCGCCGCCGCCGACTCCACGGGCAGCGTCAGGTGACCCGCGCCCGGAGCCTTACTGTCACGTACACCCACCACACGCGCAGCCTGCGCCAGCTCAACGCACTGCCCGCCCGAGGAACTGCTGCGCGAACTCTTACGCCACCGGACATCTGACAGAGCAGACTCACTCACCGGGTACTCCTCCAGCATCGTCGTGGCACCGTTACCAGCGGCCGTCAAGCGCGCCGTCCTTGACGTGCGCGAAGAGTGTCGCCGCCGCCTCCACCGGCAGCGTCAGATGACCCGCGCCCGGAGCCTTACTGTCACGCACACCCACCACACGCGCCGCCTGCGCCAACTCGACGCAAGCCCCGCCCGAAGAACTGCTGCGCGACGCCTTGCGCCACCGAACAGCCGGAAAATCGGACATGCTCACCGGTACCCCTCCAGCGCCTTCTCGATCACATTGCGGGACGCGCCAATGGGAAGCGCTTCACCCGATACCAGGGTGAAGCGTACTACCGTGTCCGCGACGATGATCGGGTCATCGGTCAGGCTGGCCACGTGCCGCGCCTCCAGATACGCGAGACGCTGACCCTTCGGAAGTTCGAGCATGATGAATGAGCCGTCGGTCCCGGCCCACGTGAAGGACTTGCTCGGCACGATCCGCACCTGGATGTTCGGCTTTTCGGTCACGCTCAGAAGGTGCTCCAGCTGCTCGCGCATGATCGCCGAGCTTCCCACCTGCCGGCGAAGGGTTGCCTCGTCGAGGACGAACCACGCACGCAAGGGCAGCGGCCGAACGAGGGCCCCCTGGCGCTCCATCCGCTGCTCGACCAGCGCCTGAATTTCGCTGACAGGCCGCCCCGTGTCGAGGACCGCACGCGCGTACGCCTTGGTCTGGAGCAGTCCGGGAATGACGTGCGCCTCGAAGCAGTCCATGCCGACCGCCTGCGCTTCACGCTGGACGAAGGCCGGGAAGCCGGGAGGCGTGAGGAGATGCTTGCCCGCTTCCTTGATTTCTTTCCAGAGTGTCCAGAATGTCCGGGCCGGGGTTTTGAAGAACGTGTCGAGGTCATCAGCGGTCGCTTCACTGAGCGGCTTTCGGGCCGCCTCCAGCGACTCGATCCACTGCGCCGTGCAACCGAGCGCTGCGGCGAGTTCCGCCCGACTGATGCCGCGGTCTTCCCGGTAGACCCGGAGCAGTCGCGCGACCGCGCGCACGAGCGGGTCGCGCGTGAGTTCATCTTCCGAGGGCATTCCGACCTCCACGGGGGGCGCGAGGCCGCTCGATCGGCCTCGGGGGGACATCTCTTCGCAGAGAGTAGCCCCAGACGGACGCCCCGAAGGGCTTCTTTCGGAAACACGCGGAAAGCGATGTCGATTCCCACTAACGATCACGAGACGCGTCGTCGCGGAAACACAGTCCTTCCTGGAGTTCACCAATCCGATCCATTACCACTGGTCACCCAACTCCGTCGACAACCGCAAGACAACCGATCCGCTAGTTAACCGAAGCGCCTACCAAGCACCATTGCGATACACGGATCTCAGCGGGAGAGACAAGCCGACGCGGCACGAGCCGACAACCCGCCCGCGAGGCCGGAAGAGCCCAGAGGGCGGCTTCCATCAGAAGGCAAGCGGGTCCGGCCGACGAACCACGGTCGGCGGGCGGCACGCGCCGTCAACGGAACCCCCGCACCCGGCCGCACCAACACGCGCCGCGACACGCGAGTGCGCGCACGGCAGGGCAGAACGGGCACGGGCCGCACGGCACGGGCCGCGCCGGTGGGCCACGCCGGTGCGCCACGCCGGTGCGCCACGCCGGTGCGCCACGCCGGTGCGCCACGCCGGTGCGCCACGCCGGTGCGCCACGCCGGTGCGCCACGCGGGTACGCCGTGAGGACGCGCCGTGAGGACGCGCCGTGGGAACGCACCGCGAGAACGCCCCGCGAGGGTGCGCGTGAGGGTGCGCGTGAGGGTGCGCGTGAGGATGCGCCGCGCGGGGTGTCCGGGCGGGGTCAGGCGCCGGACGGGGACGGGGACGGGATGTCGGTGCGGTCCAGGCCCGTGTCGGCGTAGGAGACCGGGTCCTCGATCGGTTCCAAGTGCGTCAGGACGGTGATGTGCGGGAGGGCCGTGCGGAGGGCCGCCTCCACCTCTTCGGCCTTGTCGTGGCCGCGTTGGACCGTCCAGGCGCCGGGCACGAGCAGGTGCAGCGACACGAAGCCCCGGCTACCCGACTGGCGGGTGCGGACGGCGTGGAACGCCACGCCCTCGCGCTCGAAAGCCGCCAGAACCTCGGTGATCCGGTCTTGTTCGTCGGTGTCCAGTGCGCGGTCCATCAGGCCCGCGCCGGAGCGGCGGATCAGGTCCGCGCCCGTCCGGACGATGTTGAGCGCGACCGCCAGCGCGATCACCGGGTCCAGCGTCGTCCAGCCCGTCAGGGCCACGGCGCCGACGGCCGCGACGACACCCACCGACGTCCAGACGTCGGTGAGCAGGTGTTTTCCGTCGGCCTCCAGGGTGATCGAGCGATGGCGGCGGCCCGCGCGCACCAGCAGCAGGCCCACCGCGAGGTTGAGCACGGACGCGACCGCCGACACGAGCAGGCCGACGCCCACCTGGTCGATCGGGTGCGGGTGCAGCAGCCGTTCCACGGCCGTGCCGGCGATCGCGACCGCCGCCACGAAGATCATCATGCCTTCGGCGCCCGCCGAGAAGTACTCGGCCTTGGTGTGGCCGTGCGGGTGCTCCTCATCGGCCGGCTTGCTCGCCCAGCGCAGCGCGCCGAGCGCGACCACGGCCGCGACCAGGTTGACGACGGACTCCAGCGCGTCCGACAGCAGGCCGACCGAACCCGTCACCAGGTAGGCGACGGTCTTCAGCGCGATCGTCGCGACGGCCGCCGCGACCGACAGCCACAGCAGCCGGAACAGCCGGCTCTCCGAACGGTCCATGGCTCAGCCCACGCCCGCGACCGTGCTGCGGCGCTCCAGGTACACGACGTCGCGCCAGACGGACCGGCCGCCGAAATCGTGCCGTCCCATCCGCTCGCGCACGCCGACGTGCCGGAAGCCGAGCCGTTCGTGCAGCCGCAGACTCGCGGCGTTCTCCGGGAAGATCCCGGCGAGGATCGACCAGATCCCGGCGCGCTCGCTGGAGTCGATCACCGCTTCGAGCAGCGCGCGGCCGACGCCCCGCCCGCACGCCTTCGGATGGACGTACACCGAGTTCTCCACGACGCCCTGGAACACCGCGCGGCCGGACGTGGGCGCGAGCGCGACCCAGCCGAGCATCTCCGCGCCGTCCAGCGCGACGAACCGGTGGTCGGGCAGTTTCCCGGCCGAGAACACGGGCCAGTCCGGAGCGGCGTCCTCGAACGTCGCGTTCCCCCCGTCGATGCCGTGCTGGTAGATCGCGAGCACGTCGGGGGCGTGCTCGGGAAGCATGGGCGCAATCTCCACGCCGTTCACTTTACGGAGGTCGGCGACCAGCGCGAACCCGGTGTCCAGACTGTGGATAACTCCTGCCTCACGCGTCCAGCGCGGCCAGCGTGCGGCGGAGTTCGGCCGTCAGGACGGCGCCCGCCGCGGCCGGGTCGCCCGCGCGGACGGCCTCGACCAGGTCCGCGTGCGCGGCGGCCCCGTGGACGGCGTCGTCGGCCCGCGCGTCGATCATCCGGACGAGGTCGAGCAGCCCGTCCCGCAGCACCGGGACGAACCCGGCGAACAGATCGGCGAGCAGCGGGTTCCCGGCCGCCGCGACGACCGCCGCGTGCAGCGCGATGTCGGCGTCGATGAACTGCTCGTCGGTGCCGTCCGCGACGGCCGCCGTCCGGGCCGCGAGGGCGCGGTCCAGCGCCAGGAGGTCGGCGTCCGTGCGCCGCCGCGCGGCCAGTTCCGCCGCCCCGACCTCGATCATCATCCGGATCTCGTAGACCTCGGCGACCGAGGCGCGGCGCAGCCGGTCCTGCCAGCCTTCGTCCGGCTCGGCGGCCAGCACGAACACCCCGGCGCCCTGCCTCGCGCGCACCAGCCCGGCCCCGGCGAGCGCGCGGATCGCCTCCCGGACGGTGGACCGGCCGACGCCGAGGTCGCGGGCGAGCGTCGTCTCGCCGGGCAGTTTCGCGCCGACCGGCCAGTGGCCCGCCGCGATCTGTTCGCGCAGGTGGGCGATGGCCTGTTCGACCAGCGGGCTGGGACGGAGCGGTGCCACCGGCGACCTCTCAGGTTGTCTGAGGAGCTGAGTTGTGCCTATCCTACCGGCGATGTCGCAGCGCGTTCTTCTTCTCGGTCGCCGCGGCGGGGCCTGAACCGACCGGCACCCCGCCGCGGGGTCCGGTGCTGCCGGTCGTCCGATCCGCCACGACCGCGAGGAAGAACCGTGTTCCCCAGCCTGCGCACCCCGGACGGGCCCGTCGCCGACGAAGCGCCCTTCTGGAATCCCCAGCGCGAGAGTTCCATGCCGTCCCACCGGTACCGATCGGTGTACGACCGCGTCCCGGTACCCGAGTTCGAGCGGGCCTGGCCGTCCCGGCGGCTGGAGGCGCCGCCGCTGTGGGTCCCGGTGGACCTGCGCGACGGCAACCAGGCACTGGCCGACCCGATGGACCCGGCCCGCAAGCGCCGCTTCTTCGACCTGCTCGTCACGATGGGCTTCAAAGAGATCGAGGTCGGTTATCCGTCGGCCAGCCGCGACGACTTCGCGTTCGTACGGCACCTGGTGGAGAGCGGCGCCGTCCCGGACGACGTGACGATCGTCGTTTTCACCCCCGCACGACACGACCTCATCGAGCGGACGTTCGCCTCGATCGAGGGCCTGCCGCGCGCGGTCGTCCACCTCTACACCGCGACGGCCCCGACCTGGCGGGACGTCGTCCTGCGGCGCGGGCGCGACGAGCTGCACCGGCTCGTCCTGGACGCGGCGGCGCTGGTCGCGCGGCTCGCCGGGGACCGGCCGGGCGTCCGGTTCGAGTTCTCGCCCGAGGTGTTCAACCAGACCGAGCCCGACTACGTCCTGAGCGTGTGCGACAGCCTGACCGAGCTGTGGGACGCGTCGCCGGACCGTCCCGTCATCCACAACCTGCCCGCCACGGTCGAGATCGCGTCCCCGAACGTGTACGCGGACCAGATCGAGTACATGCACCGCAACCTGGCCCGTCGTGACTCCGTCATCCTGTCGGTGCATCCGCACAACGACCGGGGCACGGGCGTGGCGTGCGCGGAGCTGGCCGTCCTCGCCGGGGCGCAGCGGGTGGAAGGCTGCCTGTTCGGTAACGGCGAGCGCACCGGCAACGTCGACCTGGTGGCGCTGGCGCTGAACCTCCATGCGCAGGGCGTCGATCCCCGGATCGATTTCTCGGACATCGACGTCATCCGCGCGACGGTCGAACACTGCAACCGGATCGGCGTGCACGAACGGCACCCGTACGGTGGCGACCTGGTCTATACGGCGTTCTCCGGAACGCATCAGGACGCCATCGGCAAGGGTTTCGCGCACCACGCCGAGCAGGCCCGCGCCCTGGGCGTCGCACCGGACGAAGCGCCGTGGAACGTCCCGTACCTGCCGATCGACCCGCACGACGTGGGACGTTCGTACGAGGCCGTCATCCGCGTGAACAGCCAGTCCGGAAAGGGAGGCGTGGCGTACGTCCTCGACACCGAGCACGGGTTCGACCTGCCGCCCGGGATGCGGGCCGAGGTGTCCCGGCGCGTCCAGGCGGCGGCCGACGAGAGCGGCGCGGAGGTCCCGGCGAAGGAGATCGGCGACCTGTTCCGCGCCGCGTACGTGGACGTCACCGGGCCGTTCGCGGTGGTCGGCGCCACGGACGCCTCGGTGACCGTGCGGATCGGCGACGCCGAGCACACCGGCACCGGGGACGATCCGGTCGCCGCGCTCGTCCGGGCCCTGCGCGCCGCCGGGACGGACGTCGAGGTCACCGAGCACGTCGTCCGCTCGGGCGTCGCCTACGCCGAGTGCCGCGTGGACGGCCGCACCGCCTGGGGCGCGGCCCCCGCGCCGCACGACGCCGTGCTGAACGCGGTGAACCGCCTGCTCAGCTAGCGGCGGCGACCTCGGCGGCGCACCGGACGAACGCCGCCAGCTCCGGCGACCGCGCGCCCTCGGCCCAGGCCAGGACGAGCGTCGTCGGCGGCGCGTCGGTCACCGGGACGGCCACCAGGTCCCGGCGGAGCTGGTCCTGAAGCGATTCCGGCACGACCGCCACGGCCCGGCCGAGCGCGACGAGCTGCGACAGGTGGCCGGTCTCGGTGACCTCGGGGCCGGTCGCGTCGCCGGGCGACCCGGGGTAGCGCGGGGCCGGCTCGCCGCGCAGGTCGTCCAGCCGGACGGCGGCGCGTCCCGCCAGGCGGTGGCCGGGCGGCAGCAGCACGACCTGCCGCTCGACCAGCAGTTCCTCCCAGGCCAGGCCGGTGAGGTCGTTGCGCGGACGGTGCAGGAGCGCGGCGTCGGCGCGTCCGTCGCGCAGCATCTCGGCCCGCTCGCCGAAGCTGAACCGGACGTCCACCGGGACGGCGCCGGGCTGCGCGCGGTAGGCGTCCAGGACGTCCCGCAGCAGTCCGCCGCCGTCCCCGCCGGGCTTCATCACGAGGACGAGCCCCGGCGCGGCGGCCCGCCGGGCGCGCCGCACGGCCGCGTCGGCCGCGTCCAGAACGGCGCGGCTCTCGCGCAGGAACACCGCTCCCGCGCCGGTCAGCGCGACACGACGGCTCGTCCGCTCCAGCAGCGGGACGCCCACCTGCCGCTCCAGCTTCTGGACGGCCCGCGACAGCGGCGGCTGGGCGATCCCGAGCCGCTCGGCGGCGCGGCCGAAGTGGAGTTCTTCGGCGACCGCGACGAAGTACCTCAGCTCGCGGATCTCGACCATACCTTCAAGGTATCAATCGGTTGCGGATCGGTGTTGGTGCGCGCAGCGGCCCGTGGTGGTCTTGGAGCCGTGATCAGACAACAGGTCGCGCTGGTGACCGGCGCGAACAAGGGCATCGGATACGAGGTCGCGGCGGGGCTCGCGGCGCTGGGCATGACCGTCCTGCTCGGATCGCGGGACCCCGTGCGCGGCGCGACGGCCGCCGCCAAGTTGGGCGACAACGTCCACCCGGTCGCGTTGGACGTCACCGACGACGCGTCCGTCGCCGCCGCCGCGCGGCTGGTCGCCGAGCGGCACGGCGCGCTGGACGTGCTCGTCAACAACGCCGGGATCTCCGGCCGCCACGCGTCGGCGCAGCCGGGCGGCGCGGACGTCGCCGCGCTGCGGGACGTCTTCGAGACGAACGTGTTCGGCGTCGTCCGCGTGACGGACGCGCTGCTGCCGCTGCTCCTGCGCTCCCCCGCCGGACGGATCGTCAACGTCGGCAGCGGCGTCGGCTCCCTCGCCCGGATGAGCGACCCCGCCGACTACCTCGCCCGGATTCCGGCGAACGTCAGCTATGCGCCGTCGAAAACCGCGCTCAACGCGCTGACCGTCCAGTACGCCAAGGAGCTGCGACCGCACGGCGTGCTCGTCAACACCGCCGACCCCGGGCCGTGCGCGACGGACTTCGCCGCCGGCGTCACCCACCACCTCACGGAAGGCTCGTCCGCCGCGCGGCACCCCGGCTTCTCCCGCACCGCCGCCGACGGCGCCAAGGTCGTCCTGCGGCTCGCCACCCTCGACGACGACGGCCCGACCGGCGGCTACTTCAACGAGGACGGTCCCGTCCCCTGGTGACCGGTCGCGCGTGCTCAGTGCTCCCGCGTCCAGTCGTCGGGGCGGGCGTCCAGCTCGACGTCCGGCACGCCGAGCAGGCGCGCGACGGTGGTGCAGTGCCCGGCGCTCGCGGCGGCCATCCGGGACGGCGCCTAGGCCCGGACCCGCGCGTCCCTAGTCGCGGCGGGCCTTGCTCGGCTGGACGCGGCGCGGCTCGCCCTCCATCTTCGGGTAGTTCGGCGGGTAGGGCATGTCGCCGAGGCCGTGGTCGTTCTCGTCCCGGTCGGCCATCGCCAGCAGCGGTTCGAGGGAGAAGGCGCGGTCGTCGATGGCGGCGTGGACGTCGCCCAGCTCGGCGAACCGGGCGGGCATCGTCGCGATCGTGAAGTCCTCGGTGGCGACGTCGGGCAGCTCGTCCCACGTCACCGGCGCCGACACCGTCGCGGCGGGCACCGGACGGACGCTGTACGCCGACGCGATCGTCCGGTCGCGCGCGTTCTGGTTGAAGTCCACGAAGATCTGCTCGCCGCGCTCCTCCTTCCACCACTTCGTCGTGATCTCGCGCGGCGCGCGGCGCTCGATCTCCCGGCCGAACGCCAGCGCCGCGCGGCGGACCTCGGTGAACGTCCAGCGCGGCTCGATCCGGACGTAGATGTGGACGCCGTGCTTGCCCGACGTCTTCACGAACCCGGTGTAGCCCAGCTCGTCCAGCAGGTCGCGGGCGGGGCCGAGCGCGACCCGCACCGCGTCGGCGAAGGTCGTGCCGGGCTGCGGGTCGAGGTCGATCCGCAGCTCGTCGGGACGGTCGACGTCGCCGGCGCGGACGGGCCACGGGTGGAACGTCAGCGTCCCGAGGTTGGCCGCCCACGCGACCACCGCGAGTTCGCCCGGACACACCTCGTCGGCCGACCGGCCGGACGGGAAGTCGATCCGCGCGGTCTCCACCCAGTCGGGCGCGCCCTTGGGCACGCGCTTCTGGTAGAACGCGTCCGCGTTGCGCCCGTCGGCCCGCGTCGCGAGCCGCGCGCCCTCGAACACCCCCGACGGCCACCGCTCCAGCGTCGTCGGGCGGTTCCGCGTGGCGCGCAGGATCCCGTCGCCGACCGCCAGGTAGTACTCCACCACCATCCGCTTGGTGAAGCCGTGCTCCGGGAAGTAGACGCGGTCGGGGTTGCTCACCTTGACGAGCCGATCCCCGACCGGGATCTCGATGAAGGGCGAAGCCATAACGGCACGTTAACCCACGGGTACGACGTTCCCCGGGACCGCCCTCGGCGGCGGCCCGCGACCGCCCGCGAGGTACCGTCGGACGCATGGAGAAGATCCGCAAGACCGACGCGGAGTGGCGGGCGCAGCTCAGCCCGGAGGAGTTCCACGTCCTGCGCGAGGCCGGGACCGAACGTCCGTTCACCGGCGAGTACACCGACACCAAGACCGTCGGCGTCTACCGCTGCCGCGCCTGCGGCGCCGAGCTGTTCCGCTCGGACGCCAAGTTCGACTCGCACTGCGGATGGCCGTCGTTCTTCGAGCCCTCGAAATCCGAGGCGGTCGTCCTCCTGGAGGACAGCTCGCTCGGCATGACGCGCATCGAGGTCCGCTGCGCCCGCTGTGACTCCCACCTGGGCCACGTCTTCCACGGCGAGGGCTACGAGACCCCGACCGACGACCGCTACTGCATCAACTCGATCTCCGTGACCCTGGAACCCGCCGAGTAACACCACCGCCCGCGCCGCAACGACCAGGCACGGTCAGCGGCGCGGGCGGGCGTGGGGCGGGGGTTACGGGAGGGACGCGATGAGTTCGCCGATCTCGCGGCGGCGGCCGGTGTAGAAGGGCACCTCCTCGCGGACGTGCAGGCGTGCGCGGGAGCCGCGCAGGTGGCGCATCAGGTCCACGATGCGGTGGAGTTCGTCGGCCTCGAACGCCAGCATCCACTCGTAGTCGCCGAGCGCGAACGACGAGACCGTGTTCGCCCGGACGTCGGGGTAGCCGCGCGCCATCTTGCCGTGCTCGGCGAGCATCGCGCGGCGCTCCTCGTCCGGCAGCAGGTACCAGTCGTAGGACCGGACGAACGGGTACACGCACACGTACGCGCGGGCCTCCTCCTCGGCGAGGAACGCCGGGACGTGGCTCTTGTTGAACTCGGCGGGCCGGTGCAGCGCCATCTGCGACCACACCGGGTCGCTGGCGCGGCCGACCGACGTCCGGCGGAACCGGGTGTAGACCTCCTGGAGGTCCTCGGCGGTCGGGGCATGCCACCAGAACAGGTAGTCGGCGTCGGCGCGCAGGCCCGAGACGTCGTAGGCGCCGCGCGTCACCACGTCCTTCTCGGCGGCCTGGTCCAGGACGGACTGGACCTCGGCCGCGTCGCGCTCGCCGAACTCACCGGGCGTCCTCACTCGGAAGACCGACCACATCGTGTAGCGGATGACCTGGTTGAGGTCCCGTGCCTTCGGCCTGGCGGGCTGCTCGCTCATGCTCGTCTCCTCGACGTTCCAGGAATTCCAGTATCCGCCCGGCCGCCGCCTCGGCGGACGCCACGCAGGCGGGGATGCCGACCCCGTCGTAGGCGGCGCCCGCGACGGCGAGGCCGGGCTGGGCCGCGACGGCCGAGCGGATCCGCGCCACCCGGTCGCCGTGCCCGACGTTGTACTGCGGGAGCCCGCCGCCCCACCGCGTGACGCGGGCGTCCACCGGCAGTTCGGTCACCCCGGACGTCCGGGCGAGTTCGGCGAGCGCCGCCGCCTTCAGCTCGTCGTCGCCGCGCTGCAGCGTCCGCTCGTCGCCGAACCGGCCGATCGAGCACCGCACCACGACGAGGCCGGGCGCGCGGTCGCGCAGGTGCGGCCACTTTACCGAGTTGTAGGTGACGGCCTTGACCTCGCGCCCCTCGACGGCGGGCACCAGGTACCCGCTGCGGGACGGGGCCTGCGGGAACGCGGTCGGCCGGTAGGCCAGCGTCACGATCGCCATGCTCGCGTACTCGATCGCCGACAGCGCGCGGGCGGCGCCCGGGACGTCGTCGGCCAGCAGCCGCGCGGCGGGCGCGGCGGGCAGCGCGAGCACGACCGCGTCGGCGGTGATCACCTCGGGGTCGCGCGCGGACCCGACGACGAGCCGCCACCCGTCCGGACGGCGGTGCAGCTCACGGACCGGCGCCCCGGTCCTGACGGTCCCGCCGGAGCGCTCCACGGCCGCGGCGACCAGCGGCGGCAGCGTGCCCATCCCGCCCGGCAGCGTCGCGAACACCGGGCCGGGGGACGCGGGCGCGGCGGCCCGCACGCTCCGCACGGCCGTGATCAGCGAGCGGTGGGCGCGGGCGGCGGACGCGACGGCGGGCATCGCGGACTCCAGCGACAGCAGGTCGACGCGGCCCGCGTAGACGCCGCCGAGCAGCGGTTCCACCAGCCGGTCCACGACCTCGCGGCCGAGCCTGGCCCCGACGAACCCCGCGACCGACACGTCCCGGCCGCGCCGGGTGGCGGGCAGCGCGAGGTCGAGCGGGACGCGGGCGAGCCCGGCCGCCGACAGCACCCCCGACGACGCGAGCGCGCCGAGGTCGGCGGGGACGCCCATCACCTGCCCGGCGGGCAGCGGACGCAGCGCGCCCCGGCTGAGGATCGCCGACACGGCCGTCCCGGGATGGACGAGATCCGCCCCGAGCGCACGCGCCAGCCCCGTTCCCTCGGGCCTGCGGGCGAGCATCGACTCGGCGCCCTCGTCCACGGAGAGCCCGGCGATCTCACTGATCCGCAGCTTCCCGCCGACGCGCGGCGAACCTTCCAGGACGGTCACCCGCACGCCCCGCGCGGCGAGCGACCGGGCCGCGGCGAGGCCCGCGATCCCGCCCCCGACGACGGCGACATGCGAGCTGGTCATGCCTCCACCCTCCCAGACGCCGCCGCGATCCGCGCACCGGGTCGCCGGCTGTGGATAACTTCACGGCGGCGGACGGACGTCAGCGGGCCGACAGCTCGTGGACCAGCTCGGTGAGCCGCGTCAGCTTGTCGGGGTCGGTGCCCGGGTGGACGCCGTGCCCGAGGTTGAAGATGTGGCTCTCGGCGGCCTGCCCCTTGGCCAGCACGCGGCGGGCGCGGCGCTCCACGACCTCCCACGGCGTGAACAGCGTGGCCGGGTCCAGGTTGCCCTGGAGCGCCTTGCCGGGGCCGACGCGGCGGGCGGCCTCGTCCAGCGGGACGCGCCAGTCCACGCCGACGACGTCCGCCCCGGCCTCGCCCATCATCGCCAGCAGCTCGCCGGTGTTGACGCCGAAGTGGATGCGCGGGACCCCGTACTCGGCCACCGCGTCGAAGATCCGCCGCGAGTAGGGCAGGATCGACGTCCGGTAGTCCACCGGCGCGACCGCCCCGGCCCAGGAGTCGAAGAGCTGGACGGCGCTCGCCCCGGCCTCGATCTGGAGCCGCAGGAACGTGATCGTGATGTCGGTGAGCCGTTCCATCAGCTCGGCCCACAGCTCCGGCTCCCCGTACATGAGGGCCTTGGTGCGGTCGTGGCTCTTGGACGGCCCGCCCTCCACCAGGTAGGACGCGAGCGTGAACGGCGCCCCCGCGAACCCGATGAGCGGCGTCGCGCCGAGTTCCCCGACCAGCCCGCGCACGGCCTCGGTCACGGAGTCGACGTCGCCGGGCTCCAGCGGGCGCAGCACCGACAGCCCGGCCTTGTCGCGGATCGGGTCGGCGAAGACCGGGCCGACGCCCGGCTTGATGTCCAGGTCGACCCCGACGGCAAGCAGCGGCACCACGATGTCGCTGAACAGGATCGCGGCGTCCACGCCGTAGCGGCGGACGGGCTGGAGTGTGATCTCCACCACCATGTCCGGGCGGCGGCACGCCTCCAGCATGGGCACGCCCTCGCGCACCCGCAGGTACTCGGGCAGGGCCCGGCCCGCCTGGCGCATGAACCAGACCGGGGTGCGGTCGGTGGCCTCACGACGGCAGGCCCGCAGGAAGGGGCTCTGCCGCAGGCTCTCGGACTGCGCGGGCGCGACGGTGGAATCGGCACGGTGATCTGCCACGCACCGATCGTCCCACGGGGCGGCGGGTGTTCGGGTACGACCCCCCGGCGCTGAACGAAGTTCCGGACACGCCGAGCGAAGTCCCGCATTCTGTCGTCCCGGCGTGCGAACGTGATGCGTGTCATAGCGAGGGAGGCCCCCGTGTTCCGCTTCACCTGCGGTGATAACCGCCCCGCGGCGCCCGGTCGGCGCCCCCTCGCACCCACCCCCCGCCCCCTGCCGTGCCACGCCGATCGGGCCGCGGCCTGACGGCCCGGTCCTTGAAACGAAAACCCCGTGTTGTGCCTGCATCCCCGCTCACTCCCCCGATGGCCCCGGCGGTCCGGCCCGTGCCGCCGCCCGGTGCGGCCATGACCCCGCCGACCCCGCCCCCGCCCGACCGCCGCCCCGCCGAGGCGGCCGTCCCCGACGAGTTCCGCCGCGCCGCCGACACGCTGCGCTCCGTCCTGGCCGGCCCGCCGCTGCGGCCCGAGCTGGACCTGGAGGAGATGCCCGCGCCCCAGCGCCTCGCCCCGTTCGCGGCGGCGCTGTCGGGCAGCGTGTGGCGCGACGACGACACCGAGGCCGCCACCGGGCGGCTGATCCTGCTGTACGACCCCGCCGGCCGCGACGGCTGGACGAACGGGTTCCGCGTCGTCGCCTACATCCAGGCCGACCTGGAGCCCGACATCGCCGCCGACGAGCTGATCGGCCCGGTCGCCTGGAGCTGGCTGCTGGAGGCGCTGGAGCCCGCCGGGTACGCGGGCGAGTCCGGGACGATCACCCGGGCCGTCTCCGAGAGCTTCGGCGACAAGGGCGGCGAGCCGTCCACGACCGAGCTGGAGCTGCGCGCGTCGTGGTCGCCCACCGGCGACGACCTCGCGGGGCACGTCGCCGCGTGGTGCGAGGTCATGTGCACGACGGCGGGGCTGCCCCCGGCGGGCGTGAGCGCCCTGCCGGACCGCGAGGGCGGTTTCGGGCGTTGAGCGACGTACGGTAGGAGACGTGGGTAGTACAGCGTCCGAGACCGATGCGGCCGGCGAGAGCACCGCGACGACGCCCGTCGCCGCGGCCGTCGAGGCCGTCCCCCTGCTGGAGCCGCGCGAGGGCGTCCCGCCGGTGCTGACCGCGCCCGCCGAGCTGGAGCGCGCCATCGCCGCGTTCGCGGCCGGGACCGGTCCCGTCGCGGTCGACGCCGAACGGGCCTCGGGCTACCGCTACGGCCAGCGCGCGTACCTGATCCAGCTCCGCCGGGCGGGCGCGGGGACGGCGCTGATCGACCCCGTCGCGCTGCCCGACCTGTCCGGCCTGGACGCGGCGCTGGCCGGCACCGAGATGGTGCTGCACGCCGCGAACCAGGATCTGCCGTGCCTGGCCGAGGTCGGGCTCGTCCCGCACCGCCTGTTCGATACCGAGCTGGCCGGGCGGCTGCTCGGCTACCCGCGCGTCGGGCTCGGGTCGATGGTGGAGAACGTCCTCGGGTTCCTGCTGGAGAAGGGGCACTCGGCGGCGGACTGGTCGACCCGTCCGCTCCCGGAGGACTGGCTGAAGTACGCCGCGCTGGACGTGGAACTGCTGGTCGAGCTGCGCGACGCGCTCCACGAGCAGCTCACGGCGTCCGGCAAGCTGGACTGGGCCGTCGAGGAGTTCGAGGCGATCCTGGAGGCGCCGCCGAAGGCGCCGCGCGCCGACCCGTGGCGGCGGACGTCGGGGATCCACCGCGTCCGCAACCGGCGGGCGCTCGGGATCGTCCGGGAACTGTGGGAGACGCGCGACCGCATCGCGCAGGAGCGCGACCTGTCGCCCGGCCGGGTGCTCCAGGACGCCGCGATCATCGAGCTGGCGACCAATCCCCCGCGCACCCCGGCGGAGCTGCAGGAACTGGCGTCCATGCGGAACCGGGGCGCGCGGCGGCACCAGTCGCAGTGGCTGCGCGCGGTCCACCGGGCGCGGGCGCTGCCCGAGCGGGCGCTGCCCGAGGCGAGCGTGCCGGGGGACGGTCCGCCGCCCCCGCACCGCTGGGCCGAACGCGACCCGGTGGCGGCGGCGCGGCTCACCGCGGCCCGCGCGGTCGTGACGGGCCTGGCGGACGAGCACGGAATGCCCGCGGAGAACCTCGTCCAGCCCGAGGCGATCCGGCGGCTGGCCTGGACGCCGCCCGCCGAGCCGTCGGCCGCGACGGTCGGGGACGCGCTGCGCGGCCTCGGCGTGCGCGGGTGGCAGATCGGTCTGGTCGCCGAGCCGCTGGCCGCCGCGCTGGCCAAGCCGTCGCCCGCGTCGTGACCTGTGACCAACGTCCTGTCGGTCCGGTTTGCCACTGGCCTTGCCCCGGCGCACAGTAATAAGGTTTGGTTTACCTAAGTCTGTCGTCCGGGGAAGGATCCGCGCCGATGCTCGGCAACTATCTCATCGGCCTGCGCGAGGGCCTGGAGGCCGCGCTCGTCGTCACGATCCTCATCGCCTACCTGGTGCGGACCGGACGCCGGGACGCGCTGCGGCCGGTGTGGGCCGGGGTCGGCGTCGCCGTCGCGCTCAGCGTCGGCTTCGGGATCGCCCTGTCGGCGGCGTCCGCGGAGATGCAGTTCAAGACGCAGGAGTTCTTCGGCGGGACGCTCTCGATCCTCGCGGTCGGGCTCGTCACCTGGATGGTCTTCTGGATGCGGCGCACCGCCCGGTTCATGAAGGCCGAGCTGGAGGGCCGCCTGTCGGACGCGCTGAACGTCGGGCCGGTCGCGCTCGCCGTCGTCGCGCTGCTCGCCGTCGGCCGCGAGGGGCTGGAGACGGCCCTGTTCCTCTGGACGAACATCAACAGCTCCGCCGACGGGTCCGCCGTCCCGATCACCGGGGCGCTGCTCGGGCTCGCGACGGCCGTCGTCATCGGCTACCTGCTGTACCGGGGCGGGCTCAAGCTCAACCTGGCGCGGTTCTTCACCTGGACGGGCGCGGCGCTGATCGTCGTCGCCGCCGGGGTGTTCGGGTACGGGTTCCACGACCTGCAAGAAGCCGACGCCCTGCCCGGCCTGACGTCGGTCGCGCTGCGGCCCGGCCTGTTCTTCGCCGACTACGGGACGTTCGGGGACTGGGTGCAGCACCTGCTCCAGGGCGTCCTCAACGTCACGCCGCAGATCACGTGGCTCCAGCTCATCATGTGGGCCGCCTACCTCGTGCCGGTGATGACCGTCTTCCTGTGGAAGTCGGGGTCGTCGGCGCCCGAGCGGCGGCCCGCCGCGCAGCGGACCGAGAGCGCCGCGTCGTCCTGACCTACAGGTCGGGCAGGGGGTCGCGGGGCAGGCTGTCGGGCTCGAACGCCTCGGCGTCGGCGGCGTTGACGACCGGGACGTACTGGTCGTCGATCTCGAAGTACGAGCCGTCGAACTCGAACACGCCGTCGCCCGGCCGCACCGGGCCGATCCGCGACTCGCGCGGATAGGTGCCCCAGACGCTCTTCGGCTTCTCCCGGCCGATCCCGCCGGTGGTGAGGACGCTGATCTGGTCGTCGGTCACCACGAAGAAGTAGCCCGCGCCGCCGCCGCGCGCCGCGGCCGGGAACAGATAACGGATACCGTCCCCGACTCCGAGGAACTCGCGGCAGCGGTCGCGCGCCGGGCGTGACACGGGCATGGCGGACGGGCACCTCCCCCGAAATCGGACGGCATCGGCCAGCCCCATCATGCACCGGACCCGCCGGACGTGACCAGAGTCCGTGAGCGGCAGGTGTCCGGACGGTCCGGGAGGTCCGCGCCGTGTTCCGTTCCTATAACCGTTGCCGGTTGTTCATGGGGCCTCCGGGCGCTTCCGGACGGGCGTTTCACAGCACTCGCCGACGGACTTCCGGCGCGTCGTTCCGGCGTTCTCCGCCGGAACCTGTTGCCCAGGTGACAAACCGGATGCCAGAAGACATGAACCAATCTCAATACAGACGTCCGTACATGCCGCAATAATCCGTTCGGTGTCCAGCCAAACTGGGGCGCCGCCGTCCGACGACGACGTCCGGCTGACCGAAGCCCTCCGCGCACGGCGTCCAGGGGCGGTCGGCCACGTCTACAACGTTTACGGCCCTTGGCTCTTCGCCTACGCCCAGGAGATCATCGGGGACCGCGACCAGGCCGTCGAGGCGGTGCGGGCCGCGCTGCTCACCGCGCGCTCGCAGCCCGACCGCATCCCGCCGCCCGAGCAGTTCCAGCACTGGCTGACCGACCTGGTGCGGGCCGAGTGCCACAAGGCCGTGTCGGCCGCGCCGGAGACCGCCGCCGCGCCGCCGCCCGCGTCCGCCCCGGCTGAGCCGTCCGCGTCGTCCTCTTCCTCGCTCGTGCCCTCCGCGCCGCCCGCGCCGCCGGCCCCGGTGGAGCCGTCCGCGCCCGAGGAGGCGTTCGACGAGCCGCAGGAGCGGCAGAAGCGGCTGCGGATGCGGGCGATGCGCGCCCTGCTGCCCAAGCGGGCCGCGCCCCCGCCGCCCGCGCCGCCCGCCGCGCCCCCGGCCGCCGAGCAGACCCCGGCCGAGCGGGACCCCGCCCCGGACCCGTCCGCTCCCCCGCCGCCGCTGCGGTCGCCGCTGGCGTTCCGTCCGATCCCGGTCGCGCAGCCCGGCCCCGAGTCGCGCCCCGCGCCGCAGGACACGCCGCCCGCCGCGCGCCGTCCCGCGCCGCCGCAGGACACGCCGCGCCGCCCGGCGAGCACGTTCGGCGCGTCCGCGTCCGCGGAAGTGCCGCTGTTCAGCGCCGTCCCCGAGGTCTCCGCCCCCGAGCCCCCCGGCACGGGCGCGTCCCTGTGGGACGACGAGCCCGCGCAGCCCACGGACCGTCCGGACGACCCGCCGTTCTACGCGGCCCCCGTCCCGACGACCCTCCCCTACGCCTACACCGACGCCGACGTGGAGGCCGAAGAGGAACTTCTCTTCGACACGTCCCCGGCCCCCGCGCCGGTCGTCCCAGCCCCGGAGCCCCCGGCCGTCACGGCCTTCGACCTTCCGCTCGCGGCCACACCGCCCGCGGCCCCGGCCCCCGAGGGCACGAGCGACGTCCCGCCCCCGGCCGACACCGTCACCGACACCCCGGTGCCCGACAACGCGGCGGAGACGCCGACGGCCGACAGTCCCGTCGTGGACGCGCCTGCCGCCGAGACGCCCACCGGCACGGAAGTCCCGGCGACCGAGAACTCGCCCGCGACGACGAACACGGAAGGCGCCCCGGCGACTGCCGACACCGTCACCGACGTGCCTGCGGCTGAGACGCCCGCAGACACCGCCCCGGCCGACACCGTCACCGACCTCCCGGTCACCGACGCCCCGGTGGCCGAGCCCGCCGAGGCCGACGCTCCGGTGGCCGACACCGTGACCGACATTCCCGTCGTGACCACGCCTGTCACCGAGACGCCCGCCGACGCGGACGTTGAGGAGTCGCCTGCGACGGCCGACGTCGAAAGCGCCCCGGCGACCGTCGACACCATCTTCGACGTGCCTGCGGCCGAGACGCCCGCCGACGCGGACGCGCCTGCGGGTGAAGACCCGTCCGCGCAGCCTGCCGCCGCTGCGGGCGTCCTGGCGACCGAAGGCGCCGAGGCTGAGACGCCGGTCTCGGACGAGCCCGAGAGCGGAACCCCCGCGCCGGCCGATGAGGACTCGCGCGCGAAGACCGCCGCCGCTGCGAGTGCGGGCGTCCTGGCGGCCGAGGGCACCGAGCCTCCGGCCACGGAAGCGCCCGAAAGCGAGACTCCCGCACCGGCGGAGGACCCGACCGCGAAGACCGACACCGCCGTCGCGGCGGGCGCGGGCGTCGCTGCCGGCGCGCTGGCGGCCGAGGCCGACGCCCCGGCCACGGACGCACCCAAGAACGAGACCCCCGCACCAGCGGACGAGAACTCGGACGCGAAGACCGCCGCCGCTGCGGGCGCAGGCCTCGCCGCCGGTGCCCTGGCTTCCGAGGCCGCCGAGACCGACGCCCCAGTCACGGACACACCCGAGAACGACACGCCCGCGCCAGCGGACGAGAACTCGGGCGCTAAGACCGCCGCCGCTGCGGGCGCAGGCGTCGCTGCCGGTGCTCTGGCAGCCGAAGGCGCTGAGGCCGACGTCCCGGTCACGGACGCGCCCGAGGGCGAGAAGCCCGCGCCAGCGGACGAAGGCTCGGGCGCTAAGACCGCCGCCGTCGCTGCGGGTGCGGGCGTCGCTGCCGGTGCCCTGGCGGCTGAAGGTGCTGAGGCCGACGCTCCCGCTGCGGACGCGCCCGACGGTGCGGCTTCCGTGCCTGCGGACGCTACGGGTGCGGGTGACGCGGGTTCTGGTGCGGCGCCGGAAGCGGCTGGGGCGGGTGAGCGGGGTGAGGACACCGCGCCCGTCACGGTCTTCGATCTGCCCGTCGCGGGTGGTGGGGCCGGGGCGCCTGAGGCCAAGCCCAGTGATTCTCCGGCCGGTGGGACGCCGATCTTCGCGCCCATGCCGTCGGCGGGCGGCGTGGACGGCGACGGGCCGGACGGTGCCACGGCCGTGCTCGCGGTTCCGCCGGGGGACGAGGACAAGAAGCGGCGGCGGCCCGCCGCGCTCGGGGTCGGGCAGGCGCGGCTGCTGCTGGTGGCCGGGGCCGTGCTCGTCGTGATCATCCTCGCGCTCGTCGTGCTGCTGCCCGGCGACGGCGGCAAGCCCCGGCAGGGGGCGGCGAGCCCGGTCGCGACGGCGAGCCCGGACGTGCCGACGTTCACGCCGTCCCCGGCCCCGTCGCCGAAGAAGGCGGAGAAGAAGCCGACGGCCAACAAGAAGAAGCCCGCGCCGAAGAAGAAGAGCGCGCCCAAGAAGAAGCGGTCGAGCGGCGGCGGGCACGGACGGCTGTCGGTCAACTCGGCCGGCTGCCAGGGCGTCCACGCGACGTCGTTCGGCGCGACGTGCCGGATCGTCGTCACCGCGCGCGGCGGGACGGTCCGCTGGTCCGTGCGGGGCGTCTCCGGACGGATGACGGCGTCCGGCGGCGGCACGCTGCGGTCGGGCCAGTCGGCGGGCGTGACCGTCCGGATCTTCGCGCCGGTCAGTTGCGCGTTCGGCGGGAGCGGGCGCGGCACGGTGTCGTTCTCGCCGGGCGGCGCGGGGTCGGTCAGCTACCGGTGCCGTTTCGGCGGATGGTGAGCCTTACCTCCGTTTAACGCCCGGCGCGTCATGCTCGTCCCGGTCAGGGGAGGGGACGACATGCGCGTGCTGATCGTCGAGGACGAGCGGGTGCTCGCGGACGCGATCGCGGAGGGCCTCCGGGAGGAGGCCCTCGCGGTCGACGTCGTGTACGACGGGGACGAGGCGCTGGAGCGCACGTCCCATACCGACTACGACGTGATCGTCCTGGACCGGGACCTGCCGACCGTCCACGGCGACGACGTCTGCCGGGACCTGGCGGAGCGGCGGCACCCGGCGCGGATCCTCATGCTGACGGCGGCGGCGGACGTCACCGAGCGGGTGGACGGCCTGTCCCTCGGCGCCGACGACTATCTGCCGAAGCCGTTCGTGTTCGGGGAGCTGGTGGCGCGGATCCGGGCGCTCGGCCGCCGGTCGGCGCCGCCCGTCCCGCCCGTCCTGGAGCGGTCCGGGGTGCGGCTGGACCCGCACCGGCGGACGGTCCACCGCAACGGCCGGCAGGTCCGTCTGACCCGCAAGGAGTTCTCGGTGCTGGAGGAACTGCTGCGCGCGGAGGGCGGGGTGGTGAGCGCGGAGCTGCTGCTGGTGCGGGCGTGGGACGAGCATCTGGACCCGTTCAGCAACGTCGTCCGGGTCACGATGGCGACGCTGCGCCGCAAGCTCGGCGAGCCCGCCGTCATCGAGACCGTCACGGGAGCGGGGTACCGGCTGTGATGCCGAGGATGAGCGTGCGGACGCGGCTGTCGATCGTATACGGAACGTTGTTCCTGATATCCGCCGGGCTGCTGGTCGGCGTGACGTACCTGCTGACGGTCCGGGCGATCGACAGCACGCTCGGCAAGCCCCTCGTCCAGGTGACCTACGAGCGCGGCGGCATCGAGACCGGCCCGGGGGGCCAGGTCAACATGCTGGCCACGGCGCAGCGCGAGGTCGACTCGGCGCTCGTCGCGCGCAAGGAGGCCGTCCTGGACAACCTGCTGCGCAGCTCGGTGCTGCTCATCATCGCGCTCGGCCTGCTCGCGGTGATCATCGGCTATGTGATGGCGGGCCGGATGCTGCGCCCGCTGCACACGG
The DNA here is from genome assembly GCF_002911665.1 of Actinomadura rubteroloni. Taxonomy (NCBI): domain Bacteria; kingdom Bacillati; phylum Actinomycetota; class Actinomycetes; order Streptosporangiales; family Thermomonosporaceae; genus Actinomadura; species Actinomadura rubteroloni. The sequence goes on along the minus strand of NZ_MTBP01000004.1, from coordinate 323,830 downwards.
TGACCGAGACCGCGCGCCGCCTGTCGGAGAGCACCCTCCACGAGCGGATCGCGCTCAAGGGCCCGCAGGACGAGATCAAGGACCTCGCCGACACGTTCGACCGCATGCTGGACCGCCTGCACCGGGCGTTCGACGCGCAGCGCAGGTTCGTCGCGAACGCCTCGCACGAGCTGCGCACCCCCCTGACGATCAACCGGACGGTCCTGGAGGTCGCGCTCGCGGGCCGCCGCAACCCGCCCGAGACCAAGGCCCTCGCCGAGGTGCTGCTCGGCAACACGGCACGGCACGAGCGGCTCATCGAGGGATTGCTGCTGCTGGCCAGGACCGAGCGGGAGTTGGCCACGGCGGCGCCGGTCTCGCTGCCGGACGTCGCCCGCACCGCCGTGGACCAGATCGAGACCCCCGACGGCCTGGAGGTCTCCGCCGAGCTGCGCGCCGCCGAGACGTTCGGCGACCCGGTGCTGCTGGAGCGCTGCGCGGTGAACCTGGTGGAGAACGCCGTCAAGTACAACGTCCCGGACGGCCGCGTCGAGGTCGTCACCGGCCGCGAGGACGGCGCTCCATTCCTGCGGGTGTCGAACACGGGCCGCCCGGTGCCGCCGTACGAGATCGGGCGGATCTTCGAGCCGTTCCGGCGGCTGCGGGGCGACCGGACGGGTTCGGCGGAGGGCGCGGGCCTGGGCCTCTCGATCGTCGCGGCGGTCGTGCGGGCGCACGGCGGGACGGTCCAGGCCGTCCCCCGCGACGGCGGCGGCCTGATCGTCACCCTGCGCCTGCCCGCTCCCCCGTCCGCCTGACGGCGACCGCGCCGCCCCCGCCGACTGCCGCCCGCCGACCCCCAGCCGACGGCCGACGGCGTCAGGCGGACGGGGTTTCGGTGGGCTGGCGGATCACCGGCCAGCTCACCTTGCCCTCGGGCTGCTGCGACTGGCGGGGGCTCGCGACGAGCCACCGGTGGACGACCTTGCCGACGGCGTTGCGCGGCAGCTCGTTGATGAAGTGGACGTCGCGCGGCGCGGCGTAGCGGGCGACGCGGTCGCGGACGTACTGCCGGACGGCCTCGGCGTCCAGTTCGGCCCCGGGCCGCAGGACCACGTAGGCGGCGAGCCGCTGCCCCCAGGTGTCGTCGGGCACGCCGAGCACGGCGACCTCGTGGATCTGCGGCAGTTCCAGCAGCGCGTCCTCGACCTCGCCGGGGACGACGTTCTCGCCGCCGGTGACGACCATGCCGTCCTTGCGGCCGTCCACGAACAGCAGGCCGTGGTGGTCGATGTGGCCGAGGTCGCCGGTGGCGAGCAGGCCGTCCCGGACGGTCACCGGGTCGCCGCTGGTGTACCCCTCGAAGACCAGTTCGTTGGCGGCGTGGATCTCGCCGATCGTGGAGCGCCCGACGGGCTTGCCGGCGTCGTTGAGCACGGCGATCGAGGTGTTGCGCGGCGCCCGGCCCGCCGTCCGGGGGTCGATGCGCAGGTCGCGCGGGGTCGCGATGGACACCCAGGACGCCTCGGTGGAGCCGTAGACGTTGTAGAGGCAGTCCCCGAAGACGTCCATGAAGCGGGTCGCGAGGTCGCCGGGCAGCGCCGACCCGCTGAGCGCGACGATCTTGAGCCCGGACGCGTCGTAGACCTCCCGGACGTCCTGCGGCAGGTCCAGGATGCGCTGGAGCATGACCGGCACGGCGAACAGGACGGTATTGCCGTGCGCGGTGACGGACGCGAGCGTCCGCGACGGGTCGAACCGGCGGTGCAGGACGACCGGTGCCCGCAGCGCCCACGCCATCTGGAGCGCGGCATACCCCCAGGTGTGGAACAGCGGCGCCTCGATGATCATGGTGTGGCGGGCGCGGAGCGGGATCCGGGACGTCATCGACGCGAGCGGCCACAGGCCCGGCCGGGGCGGGCGGCGGGCGCCCTTGGGCCGTCCGGTGGTGCCGGAGCTGAGCATGATCGTCCGGGGCTGCGTGTCCGGAACGGCGATCCGGCTGACCGGGGTCGCGTTGACGATGTCGTTGATCGTCGGGCCCGCGCCGGGGACGGGCGAGCGGTCCGTCCAGACGATCGTGCGGCGCAGCGAGTGCGGGACGGCGCGCAGCAGGTGCGCGAACTCGGCGTCGGCGACGATGAGGTCCATCCGCATCTCGGTGAGCACGTTGCGGACCTGCCCGGCGCCGAAGCCGGTGTTGAGCAGGACGACCTCGACGCCGCGCTTGCCGCACGCGACCAGCGCCTCCACGATGCCCCGGTGGTTGCGGCACAGGATCCCGACGCGCGGACGCGGCCCGGTGAGCGGCAGCCCGGCGGCGAGCCGGGTGGTGCGGTCGTCCAGTTCGGCGAAGGTGAGCGTGCCCGAGTCGTCGATGATCGCGGTGCGCGCGGGGTTGCGGGCGGCGGCCGAGACGACGATGCCCGCGAGCGTCGTGCCCCAGCGGCGCAGTTCGCGGATCTGGCGGACCGCGCCGAGCGGATTGCCGGAGAAGGCGACGCCGGTCCGCAGCAGGAGGGAGAGCACGTCGCGCAGGAGCCACACCCGGCGGCGAGGCCCCGGATGATAGACGGGCCTGGCGTGCGCCACCGCGACCTCCTCGGCGATTGTGCCGACACGTTACCCAGCCAGCGTCCACTGGACAAGAGTCCAAAACCGGACGTAACACGGCTGTCGGTTACCGGTGGGTAGCATCAGCGGTTACCAGCGAGTAGCATCTCCGGTGTGGGTACTCGTGCCGTCCGCTCCGGACGGCACGAGGCTCAACCACTCGATCATCCACAGATCGACCCCATTCCCGAGGGAGGGACGACCCGTGCCTCGCACCGCACGTGACGTCGTGTTCGTCGACGGCGTACGCACGCCGTTCGGCAAGGCGGGCCCGAAGGGCCTGTACGCCGAGACCCGCGCCGACGACCTGGTCGTGCGCGCCATCCGCGAGCTGATGCGCCGCAACCCGTCCCTCCCGCCGGAGCGGGTGGACGAGGTCGCCATCGCCGCGACCACCCAGACCGGCGACCAGGGCCTGACCATCGGACGGTCCGCCGCCGTCCTCGCCGGGCTGCCCAAGAGCGTGCCCGGCTACGCCATCGACCGCATGTGCGCGGGCGCGATGACGGCCGTCACGACGACCGGGGCCGGGATCTCCTTCGGCTCCTACGACGTCGTGATCGCCGGCGGCGTCGAGCACATGGGACGGCACCCGATGGGCGAGGGCGTCGACCCGAACCCGCGGTTCCTCGCCGACCGGCTCGTGGACACCTCCGCGCTGGTCATGGGCTCGACCGCCGAGAACCTGCACGACCGGTTCCCCGGCATCACCAAGGAGCGCGCGGACGCCTACGCCGTCCGCAGCCAGCAGAAGGTCGCCGCCGCCTACGCCGCCGGGAAGATCCAGCCGGACCTGGTGCCGACCGCGATCCGCTCGGTGGAGAAGGGCTACGGCCTCGCGACCACCGACGAGCCGCCGCGTCCGGGCACCACGCTGGAGGACCTGGCCAAGCTCAAGACGCCGTTCCGGCCGCACGGCAACGTCACCGCCGGCAACGCGGCGGGCCTGAACGACGGCGCGACCGCGTGCCTGCTCGCCGCCGAGGACGTCGCCCGCGAACTCGGCCTCGCGCCGAAGATGCGGCTGGTCGACTTCTCGTTCGCGGGTGTCGAGCCCGAGGTCATGGGCGTCGGGCCGGTCCCGGCGACCGAGAAGCTGCTCGCCCGCAACTCGCTGACGATGGACGACATCGGCCTCATCGAGATCAACGAGGCGTTCGCCGTCCAGGTGCTGGCGTTCCTGGAGCACTTCAAGATCGCCGACGACGACGCGCGGGTGAACCCGTGGGGCGGCGCGATCGCGCTCGGCCACCCGCTGGCGTCGTCCGGCGTCCGGCTGATGAACCAGCTCGCGCGGCTGTTCGCCGAGCGCACCGACGTCCGGTACGGGCTCACCACCATGTGCGTCGGCATGGGCATGGGCGGGACCGTCCTCTGGGAGAACGTGAACTGGGAGGGCGCGAAGTGAGTACCGTCGAGACGTGGCGCTCGCTGCTGGCGAGCGAGGATCGCAACGCCGATGAAGTCGTCACGCACGCGCGCGTACGCGATGTCGAGCTGCCGTTCGGCGCGGGCACGCTCGCGCTGATCACGCTGGACAACGGCTTCGACCACACCAAGCCGAGCACGTTCGGTCCGCGCGGCCTGCTCGCGCTGAACGACGCCCTCGACCAGATCGAGGCCCGCGACGACCTCGTGGCGGTCGGCGTCACCGGCAAGCCGTTCATCTTCGCCGTCGGCGCCGACCTCAACGGGGTCCCGTCCGTGCGCGACAAGGACGAGGCCCGTCTCGTCGCCCGGCTCGGGCACGACGTGTTCCGGCGGCTCGGCGAGCTGAGCGTCCCGTCGTTCGCGTACTACAACGGCGCGGCGATGGGCGGCGGCGTCGAGATCGGCCTGCACTGCACCTACCGGACGATCTCGGCGGGCGTCCCGGCGTTCGCGCTGCCCGAGGCGTTCCTCGGGCTCGTCCCGGGCTGGGGCGGGACGTACCTGCTGCCGAACCTCATCGGCGCGGAGAAGGCGATCAAGGTCGTCATCGACAACCCGCTCGCGCAGAACCGCATGCTGCGGGGCAAGCAGGCCCACGAGCTGGGGATCGCGGACGCGATCTTCGAGTCGGCCGACTTCCTGGAGGAGTCGCTGACCTGGACGGCCCGCGTCCTGAAGGGCGAGATCGAGGTCACGCGCCCCGAGGTCGACAAGGGCAAGGCGTGGGACGACGCGGTCGCGCTCGCTCGCTGGAACCTGGACGGCAAGCTGCACGGCGCCGCCCCGTCCTACGTCCGCGCGATCGAGCTGATCGCGGCGGCCAAGGACCGCAGCCGCGACGAAGGCTTCGCCGCCGAGGACGAGGCGCTCGCCGACCTCATCATGAGCGACGAGCTGCGCGCCGGGCTGTACGCGTTCGACCTGACGCAGAAGCGCGCCAAGAAGCCGGCGGGCGCGCCCGCCAAGGAGCTGGCCCGCAAGGTCACCAAGGTCGGCGTCGTCGGCGCGGGCCTGATGGCGTCCCAGCTCGCGCTGCTGTTCGCGCGGCGGCTCGAAGTCCCGGTCGTCCTGACGGACCTGGACCAGGAGCGCCTGGACAAGGGCGTCGGCTACGCGCACGGCGAGATCGACAAGCTGCTCGCCAAGGGCCGCGTGTCGGCCGACAAGGCCAACCGGCTGAAGGCCCTCATCACCGGGTCGCTGACGAAGGACGCGTTCGCCGACGCCGACTTCGTCATCGAGGCGGTCTTCGAGGAGATGTCGGTCAAGCAGAAGGTGTTCGCCGAGGTCGAGGAGCACGTCTCCCCCGAGTGCGTCCTCGCGACCAACACCTCGTCGCTGTCGGTGTCGGAGATGGCGGCCAAGCTCGCGCACCCCGAGCGGGTCGTCGGCTTCCACTTCTTCAACCCGGTCGCGGTGCTGCCGCTGCTGGAGATCGTCCGGGGCGAGCGGACCGACGACGCGGCGCTGGCCACGGCGTTCGCGGTCGGCAAGCAGCTCAAGAAGTCGTCGGTGCTGGTCAAGGACGCCCCGGCGTTCGTGGTCAACCGGATCCTGCTGCGCCTGATGGCCGAGATCATCCAGACGGTGGACGAGGGCACGCCGATCGACGTGGCCGAGCGCGCCGCCGCGCCGCTCGGGCTGCCGATGCCGCCGTTCGTGCTCATGGGGCTGGTCGGCCCGGCGATCGCGCTGCACGTCAACGAGACGCTGCACGGAAAGTTCCCCGAGCGGTTCCCGCTGTCGGAGAAGTTCGCCAAGTTCGTCGCGGCGGGCAAGCGCGGCGTGTACCAGCCGGACTTCACGCTGGACCCGGAGGCGGTCGCGCTGTTCGGCGGCGGGACGAACCCGTCCACCGAGGAGCAGGTGCTGGAGCGGGCGCTGAACGGGCTCGCCGAGGAGATCCGGATCATGCTGGACGAGGGCGTCGTCGCGGCGCCCGAGGACATCGACCTGTGCATGATCCTCGGCGCGGGCTGGCCGTTCCACCTCGGCGGCATCACCCCGTACCTGGACCGGGCCGGGATCGCCGAGAAGGTGGCCGGCGGCCGGTTCCTGGCGCCGGGCGTGGCGTCGGTTCCGCAATAGCGGTCATAGCGCCATCAAAACGGCGCTGATTTGCACGAGAGAGAGGCGTTCCGCCATCAGCGGAACGCCTCTTTCCCGTCATATCGCCGCGTTCCGGTCGTGTCGACGTTTGGCCCTCCTTCCTCGGGTGATCAAGACTGCGACGGCGGTCCCAGGACGAAGGAGGGCGCGGTGCAACTCCTGCGCACCAAGACGGTCGAACAGTCGATCCGCGACACCGAGGAGCCCGAGCACCGGCTCCGCCGCGATCTTTCGGCGCTCGACCTGACCGTCTTCGGCGTGGGCGTCATCATCGGCACCGGGATCTTCGTCCTCACCGGCCAGGTCGCCAAGGAGAAGGCCGGGCCCGCCGTCGCGATCTCCTTCATCCTCGCCGCCGTCGTCTGCGGCCTCGCCGCCCTCTGCTACGCCGAGTTCTCCTCGACCGTCCCGGTCGCCGGGTCGGCCTACACGTTCTCCTACGCCACGCTCGGCGAGTTCCCCGCCTGGATCATCGGCTGGGACCTCATCCTCGAACTGGCCCTCGGCGCGGCCGTCGTCGCCGTCGGCTGGTCCGGGTACGCCGCGTCCCTGCTGGACACCATCGGGGCGCCGCTGCCCGCAGCGATCAGCCATCCGCCCGGCGAGCACGGCGGCGTCGTCAACGTCCCGGCGATCCTGCTGGTCTTCGCCGTCACGATCCTGCTGGTCACCGGCACCAAGGTGTCCTCGCGGGTCAACGCGGTCGTCGTCGGCATCAAGGTCGCGGTGGTCTTCCTCGTGATCATCGCCGGGCTGTTCTTCGTCAAGGGCGCCAACTACAAGCCGTTCATCCCGCCGGAGAAGTCCACCGGTTCGGTGTCGGGCGGCGGGGCGCCGCTGATCCAGGTCCTGTTCGGGATGCCGCCGGTCGCGTTCGGCTGGCTCGGGATCTTCGCCGCCGTCGCCGTCGTGTTCTTCGCCTACATCGGGTTCGACGTCGTCGCGACCGCCGCCGAGGAGGCCCGCAACCCCCAGCGCGACGTCCCGATCGGGCTCATCGGCTCGCTCATCGTCACGGCCGTCCTCTACGCGGTCGTGTCGCTCGTCGTCGTCGGGATGCAGAACTACAAACAGCTCAGCGCGGACGCGCCGCTCGCGGACGCGTTCCGGTCCGTCGGCCACCCCGGGTTCGCGACGATCATCAGCATCGGCGCCGTCGCGGGCCTCACCACCGTCGTGCTCATCCTGCTGCTCGGGCAGAGCCGGGTGTTCTTCGCGATGAGCCGGGACGGCCTGCTGCCCCCCTGGCTCGCCACCGTCCACCCCCGGTTCGGCACGCCCTACCGCTCCACGATCCTCATGGGCGCGGTCGTCGCGGTGCTGTCGGGCTTCATCCCGCTCGCCAAGCTCGCCGAACTCGTCAACATCGGGACGCTCTTCGCGTTCTGCCTGGTGTCGGTGGGCGTGGTGGTCCTGCGCCGCACCCGTCCCGACCTGCACCGGGCGTTCCGCGCGCCGTTCGTCCCGGTGGTGCCCGCCCTCGCCATGCTCGGGTGTCTCTTCGTGATGCTCAACCTTCCCCTGGAGACATGGTTGCGGTTCGTCGCCTGGATGGTCCTCGGGACCGTCCTGTATCTCGCGTACGGCTACCGGCACAGCCGTGTGGGGCTCGCGCGCACCCCCGCCGCCACCCCCGCCGACCCGCTGAGCGGCACGTCTCCCATCGACCCGGTCGGGTGACCCGGGGTGCGGTGACGCTGCGGGCCTGTGCACAATGCCCGCATGGTGGATCCTGTGCGCGTCGCAGTCATCGGGTCGGGCCCGGCTGGGCTCTACTCCGCCGAAGCACTCGTCAAGCAGTCCGGGGGGACGGTCCGCGTCGACGTCATCGACCGGCTCCCGACGCCGTACGGCCTCGTCCGGTACGGCGTCGCCCCCGACCACACCTCGATCAAGTCGATCGCCCGCTACCTCCAGCGCGTCCTGGAGGACAACGCCGTCCGGTTCCTCGGCTGCCTCGAACTCGGCACGGACGTCACCCGTGAGGACCTGCTGAGCTGCTACGACGCCGTCGTCTACGCGACCGGCGCGATGGTGGACCGGCGCCTCGGCGTCCCCGGCGAGGACCTGCCCGGCAGCGTCGCCGCCACCGACTTCGTCAACTGGTACTGCGGCCACCCCGACGCCGCCGACCACGCCTTCGACCTCGACGTGGAGGACGTCGCGGTGATCGGCGTCGGCAACGTCGCCGTGGACGTCGTGCGGATCCTCGCCAAGTCCGCCGACGAACTGCGCTCCACCGACGTGCCCGAGCAGGTGCTCGACGTCCTGGCCGCCAGCCGCGTCCGCCGCGTCCACCTCATCGGGCGGCGCGGCCCCGCGCAGGCCAAGTTCACCACCAAGGAGGCCCGGGAGCTGGGCGAACTGCCCGGCGCCGGGATCCGCGTCGACCCCGCCGACCTCGCCCTCGACCCGGCCGACACGGCGCACGCCGAGCGGGACCGCAAGGTGCGCGGCAACCTCGCCGTCCTCGCCGGGTGGACGGGCGAGCCGCCGGCGGACCGGCCGCGCCGCATCGACGTGCGGTTCTGGCGCGCACCTGTCGAGATCCTCGGCGACGGCCGCGTGGAGGCGCTGCGGCTGGAGCGCACCCGCCCGGACGGCGCCGGGCGCGTCGTCGGCACCGGGGAGTTCGAGACGCTGCCCGCCGGGCTCGTGCTGCGCTCTGTCGGGTACCAGAGCGTCCCGCTGCCGGGCGTGCCGTTCGACGAGCGCGCGTCCATCGTCCCGAACGACGCCGGGCGCGTCCTCGGCCCGGACGGCACGCCCGTCCCCCGCGAGTACGTCGCGGGCTGGGTCAAGCGCGGCCCGACCGGCGTCGTCGGCACCAACAAGTCCGACGCGGCCGAGACCGTCGCCCGCCTGCTCGCCGACCTGGAGAAAGAGCGGCCCGCCGCGCCCGTCCGCACCGTCGAGGACCTGCTCGCCGAGCGCGGCCTCGCCACGGTCGCCTACCGGGACTGGCTGAACCTCGACGCGGCCGAGCAGGAACTGGCCCGCTCGCTCGGCCGCGGAGAGCGCGTGAAGCTCGCCCGCTGGGACGCCATGCGCGCCGCTTGCGCTCCGTCCTGAGCGGCGGACGGCGACACGCCCGCCACCACCGTTGATCGGTCGGCGAAAGGCCCGTCCAGCCGACCGATCCACGGCCGATCACGACCGGACGGGGACGCGCCAGCGCCGAACATGTGACGTGGACCGCACCAGGGCGCTACGGTGCGCGTGTGACCGACGGTCCAGAGCTGTTCGGATTCCCGCCGCCCGCCGCGCTGCCCGACCTGCGCTGGCTCGGCCCGGACTACGTCGCCGTGCTGGTCGGCGACCTGACCCGGGGCCTGCTGCGCCAGGACGCGGGCACGCGCGTCATGGGCGTGCGGTGCGCCGGCGAGCCCGACCTGCGCGCCTCCGTCGACGCGGCCGGGGTGATCCGGTCCCACGACGCCCGCTTCGAGCTGCAGGTGTTCGTCCAGGACGGCGCGGGACGCCCCTGGCGGCTGCGCGGGCACTGGACGTACTCCGGACGCGACCTCGGCACCGCCGCCGCGTCCGTGACCCACTCCTGGCGGCTCAGCGCCGCCGAGGGCGTGTGAGGGGCCCACAGGACGCGTCCGTCCCGCGGGGCACCGGCTCACTCGTGGGCGGCCGACGCGCGCTCGCTGTCCTCCCCGGTGTCGGCGAGCCGGGTGGCGGCCTCGGTGACGTCCCGGGCGAGGCCCTGCGGGGTCAGCCCGAGGTCGGCGAGGATCTGCGCCCGCGACGCGTGGTCCAGGAACTCCTGCGGGATGCCGAACGTCCGGACGGGCACGTCGTTGCCGTGGTCGCGCAGCAGCCGCGCCACCGCGTCGCCGACGGCGCCGGTGCGGCCGTTGTCCTCCACGACCGCGACGAGCGAGTGCTCGGCGGCCAGCGCGACCAGCGCGTCGTCCAGCGGCTTCACCCAGCGCGGGTCGACGACGGTGACGCCGATGCCCTGCGCGGCGATCAGCTCGGCCGCCGCGACCGCCGTCGTCGCCATCGAGCCCGCCGCGACCAGCAGCACCCGCATGCCGTTGGTGCCGTCGTGCCGGGCGAGGACGTCCAGCGCCCCGATCCGCTCCAGGGCGGGCAGGTCGTCGGCGGCGGCGCCCTTGGGGTAGCGGACGGCGGTCGGGCCGTCCGCGACGGCGACGCACTCGCGCAGCAGCTCGCGCAGCCGCGCCCCGTCGCGCGGCACCGCGATCCGCAGGCCCGGCACCAGGTTCAGGATCGACAGGTCCCACATGCCGTTGTGGCTGGCGCCGTCGTCGCCGGTGACGCCCGAGCGGTCCAGCGCGAACGTGACGGGCAGGCGGTGCAGCGCGACGTCCATGAGGACCTGGTCGAACGCGCGGTTCAGGAACGTGGCGTACAGCGCGACGACCGGGTGCAGGCCGCCGGCGGCCAGGCCCGCGGCGGACGTGGCGGCGTGCTGCTCGGCGATGCCGACGTCGTAGACGCGGTCGGGGTAGGCCTCGGCGAAGGGCGCGAGCCCGACCGGGTGCAGCATCGCGGCGGTGATCGCGACGACGTCGGACCGTTCCGCCCCGATCTCGACCATCTCGGCGCCGAACACCGACGTCCAGGACGGGCCGCCGCCCTTGCTGACGGACCGGCCGGTGGCGGGGTCGAACGCGCCGCCGCCGTGCATGCAGTCCTCGGTGTCGTTCTCGGCGGGCGCGTAGCCCCGGCCCTTCTGGGTGATCGCGTGGACGATCACCGGGCGGCCGAAGTCGCGGGCGCGGCGCAGCGCGTCCTCGACGGCCGCCGCGTCGTGGCCGTCGATCGGGCCGACGTACTTCATGCCGAGGTCCTCGAACATCGCCTGCGGCTGCAGGACGTCCTTGAGGCCCTTCTTGATGCCGTGCAGCGCCTCGTAGGCGGCGTGCCCGACGACCGGAGCGCGCGGGACGGTCTTCTTGATCAGGTCCAGGGCCTGCTCGTAGCCCCGGGTGACGCGCAGCCCCGCGAGGTGGCTGGCGAGCCCGCCGATCGTCGGCGAGTAGGAGCGGCCGTTGTCGTTGACGACGATGATGACCGGCCGGTCCACGCCCGCCGCGATGTTGTTCAGCGCCTCCCAGCACATGCCGCCGGTGAGCGCGCCGTCGCCGACGACGGCGACCACGGCCCGGTCGGTCTCGCCGCGGAGCTGGAACGCCTTGGCCAGGCCGTCGGCGTAGGACAGCGCGGTCGAGGCGTGGGAGTTCTCGATCAGGTCGTGCTCGGACTCGGCCCGGCTCGGGTAGCCCGAAAGGCCGCCGCGCCGACGGAGGTCCGTGAAGTCGTGGCGCCCGGTCAGCATCTTGTGAACGTAGGCCTGGTGACCGGTATCGAAGAGGATCTTGTCGTGCGGCGAGGTGAAGACGCGGTGCAGGGCGATCGTCAGCTCGACGACCCCGAGGTTGGGTCCGAGGTGGCCGCCCGTCCTGGCGACGGCGCTCACCAGGGCCTCGCGTATCTCCGCCGCGAGATGAGGCAGTTGCGTGGCGTCCAGTCGTTTGAGGTCGCGCGGACCTTTGATCGACTCCAGCAGGGTCACGCGTTTCAACTCCTCCAGCAGGGCCTCGTCGGCCTCTGTTCGTCGGGCCGTTTCGAGTTTAGTCCGGTCACGTCCGCGCGGTGGCCTCGGCCGTCGCACCGCCGGGATCACCACACATCATCCGCATAACAACGATCAGGTCGGGGAACGCATATGGACGTAGAAGAAATCGTTCTGCTGAACGAGGCGGACGAAGCGGTCGGAACCGCGCCCAAGCTCGCGAGTCACCACCAGGAGACGCCGTACCACCTGGCGTTCTCGGCCTACGTGACGGACCCGGCGGGGCGCGTCCTCATCACCCGGCGGGCGCTCGGCAAGAAGACCTTCCCGGGCGTCTGGACGGGGAGCTGCTGCGGCCACCCCGCGCCCGGCGAGCGGCTGCGCGCCGCGGTCGCCCGGCGGCTCGGCGAGGAGCTGGGCGTGACCCCGGACACGATCACGCCGGTTCTTCCCGCCTTCCGTTACCGCGCCGTGGCGGAGGACGGGACGGTCGAGTACGAGCGCTGCCCGGTCGTGCGCGTCACCACCGCCGGGACCGGCGTCCGGCCCAACCCCGACGAGGTGGAGGACGCCCAGTGGTGGCCGTGGGACGAGTGCGTCGCGCTCGTCGGGCGTCCGGAGTCGTCGCCGTGGTACCGGCTGCAGATGGCCGAACTCGTCCCGCTCGGCCCGCCCGCCCAGTGGCCCGACCCGGGGACGGGGGGCCTGCCGCCCGCCGTCCTGTGGTGAGCGCGGGCTGAGGAGCGGGGGCTTCGCGCCGTCCGTCCGGGGCGCCGGGCGGACGGCCGGGGCCGTCGGTGAATCGACGGCGGGAGCGGCGGGGCGAAGGGTTTTTCGGCACCGCTCGGGGGACGGCGGTGGGGTGCGCCCTCTTGCCAGGGACACGTAAGGTGTGAGAAATCATCTTATGCATGATTTGCCGTTCGGAAGTGATTTTCCGACGTGACCTTTCCCAACGGACACACCGTCCCCGCCGGCCGGAGCGTTTTGCCTTATCTTTCCGGCCCCGTGCCCGTGGACGGCGGCCCGTCCAGCCCCGGAGGTGCCCGCGTGCAGGCGATCAGTGTCCAGCAGCCGTGGGCCTTCGCCATCGCGCGCGGCGGCAAGCCCGTCTCCAACCAGCCGGTGCCGACCGCCTACCGGGGGCCGCTGCTCGTCCACGCGTCCATGCGGGTGGACCTGAAGGCGTGCGACTCGCCGCTGGTGCAGAGCGCGGGCTGGAACCCGCGCGACCCGCTGGCGACGATCGGGGCCGTCATCGCGGTCGCCGAGCTGACCGGCGTCTGCGCCAGCGCGGCGCGGGGGCTCGGCGTGTGCCGGTGCGGGCCGTGGGCCGACGACGACGCCTACCACTGGCAGCTCGGGGACGTCCGGCCGCTCCCCCGGCCGATCGTGGCGCTCGGCCGCACGGACCTCTGGGAGCCGACCGCGACGCTGATCGCCGAGGTCCGGGCGATGCTCGCGGCGGCGGCCGTGCCGCGCGTGCCCTAGCCGGCGGCGGCGCGCAGCCGGGCGAACTCGGCGACGAGCGAGCCGCGGAACGCGCGGGGCGAGGGCTCCAATGTCCAGCCCGCGTTGAGGCCGCTCGGGTTCGGCAGGATCCACAGGCGCGCATTCCCGACGCGCTCCTCCTGCGGGCCGATCTTCGCGCGGGGGCGGCCGAACGCCGTCCGGTAGGCCGTGACGCCCGCGATGGCGATCCAGTGCGGCGCGTGCTCGGCGACGAGCGCGGCGAGGCGTTCGGCGCCCGCGCGCAGTTCCTCGTCGGTCAGCTCGTCGGCGCGGGCGGTGGCGCGCGGCGCGATGTTGGTGATGCCGAGGCCGAGCGGGGGCAGCAGGTGCTGCTCGGCGGGCGCGAACTGGCGGGGCGTGAAGCCCGAGCGGTGCAGGGCGGGCCAGAAGCGGTTGCCGGGACGCGCGAAGTGCAGCCCGGTCGCGGCCGAGTACAGGCCGGGGTTGATCCCGCTGAACAGGACGTGCAGGGGCTCGCCGGGGGCGGGCAGGACGTCCGGGACGAACCGGCCGTGGGCGGCGGCGATCTCGGCCTTGGTGGGGGGAGTCACCCGACCAGGCTACGCACGATCAGGGTCACCGCCGACGTGCCGACCACCACGAGCACGGCGACGCGCATCCGCCCGGCGTCCAGGAACCGCCGGACGGGCCCGGCGACGGCGAACCCGGCGAGCACGAACGGTGTGAGCGCCAGCCCGGCCGTCACCTGCCGCGCCGGCAACTGCCCGACCGCGCCGAGCGTGAGCAGCGAGACGAACGCGCCGACCGTGAAGAAGACCGCGAGCGTCGCGCGGACGCGCGGCCCGCTGTCGCGCTGGTAGAGCAGCGCGATGGGCGGCCCGCCGATCCCCGACGCCGTCCCGGTCGCGCCCGCGACGAGCCCGGCGGCGCCGAGCGTGCCGGGGTTGCGCGGGACGCTCGCCGTCCACAGGGTCGCGGCGAGCGCGGCGAGGACGACCCCGCCGATCATCGCCTCCAGCGCCCGGCCCGGCACCGAGGCGACCACCCAGACGCCGAGCGGCGTCCCGGCGGCGCGTCCGGCGAACGCCCAGCGCAGCCCGCGCAGGTCGGCGTGCCGGACCTCGCGGGCCAGGGTCGCGAGCGGCAGGACGGTCGCGGCGACGAGGATCGCGCCCGGCATCAGGTCGGGGAAGGCGAGCGTCACCACCGGCGTCGCGACGAGCCCGACGCCGAGGCCGACGCTGCTCTGCACGATCGCGCCGAGCAGCGCGGCCAGGCCGCCCACCAGCAGGAATTCCCAAGTCGGCATAACGTCGCAGGACGGTACACCCCCGGCTGAACGACCGGATCACACGGGGTCAGGCGGACGCCTCGGTGAGCGCGTCCACCTCCGCCGCCGTCAGCTCGATCCCGGGGAACCGGAGCAGCGGGCCGAGCTGCCCGACCGTCCGCGCGGACGCGATCGGCGCGACGACGGTCGGCCGCGTCGCCAGCCACGCCAGCGCGATCGACGGGATCGGAACGTCACGGTCGCGGGCGACGGCGTCCAGCGCGGCGAGCACCTTCGGGCCGCGCTCGGTCTCCAGGTACTGGGCGGCGCGTCCGGCGCGGGCGCTGTCCACGGTCTGGCCCGGACGGTACTTGCCCGTCAGGAACCCCGCCGCCAGCGCGAAGTAGGGCAGCGGCACGAGCCCGAGCCGGGCGGCGGTGTCCAGCAGCGGCCCCTCGTAGGCGTCGCGCTCCACGAGGTTGTAGTGCGGCTGGAGCGCGACGTAGCGGGCCTTGCCCTCGGCCTCGCTGAACGCGACGGACGCCGCCAGCCGGTCCGGCTCGATGTTGGACGCGGCGATCTCGCGGACCTTCCCGGCCCGGACGAGGTCGTCCAGCGCCGTGACGATCTCCTCCACCGGGACGTCCGGGTCGTCGAAGTGCGTGTAGAACAGGTCGATCCGGTCCGTCCCGAGGCGCCGCAGCGACGCGTCGGCGGCGGCCTTCAGCGTCTCGGGCTTCAGCCCCATGTAGTCGGGGTGCCGGGCGGCCTTGGTGGCGATGACGACGTCGTCGCGGTTGCCGCGCGCCGCCAGCCACTCGCCGATGATCGTCTCGGACTCGCCGCCCCGGTTGCCGGGGGCGAACGCGCTGTAGACGTCGGCGGTGTCCACGAAGTTGCCGCCGCCCGCGACGTACCCGTCCAGGACGGCGAAGGAGGTCGCGCGGTCGGCCGTCCAGCCGAACACGTTGCCGCCGAGCGCGAGCGGGAAGACGTCCAGGGATCCTATGGTTTTCAGGTCTGCCATACCTGGATCCAATCTCCGGAACCGGCGCGCTTATTCCACGCCCGGCCTACCCGTCCGCCGGCCCGCGAAGCGGAAGGGCCGCCCCCCGCACCGGGGAGGCGGCCCTTCACACGTTGTGGCTACTTGCGCAGCAGGTTCCGCAGGACGTACTGCATGATCCCGCCGTTGCGGTAGTAGTCGGCCTCGCCGGGGGTGTCGATCCGGACGACGGCGGTGAACTCCCTGCCGTCGGCCTTCACCGTCACCGTCTCGGGGACGCCGCCCTCGTTCAGCGCCTCGACCCCGACGATGTCGAAGGTCTCGGTGCCCGTCAGGCCGAGCGACTCCGCCGACTCGCCGGCGGCGAACTGCAGCGGCAGGACGCCCATGCCGATGAGGTTCGAGCGGTGGATGCGCTCGTAGGACTGCGCGATGACGGCGCGGACGCCGAGCAGCGCGGTGCCCTTGGCGGCCCAGTCGCGCGAGGACCCCGAGCCGTACTCCTTGCCCGCGAGGACGACGAGCGGGGTGCTCTGCGCCGCGTAGTTCTGCGCCGCGTCGTAGATGTAGGACTGCGGGGCGCCGTCCTGCGTGAAGTCGCGGGTGTAGCCGCCCTCGACGCCGTCCAGGAGCTGGTTGCGCAGCCGGATGTTGGCGAACGTGCCGCGGATCATCACCTCGTGGTTCCCGCGCCGGGAGCCGTAGGAGTTGAAGTCGCGGACGTCCACGCCGTTGGCCTGGAGGTACTGCGCGGCCGGGGTGCCGACCTTGATCGAGCCCGCCGGGGAGATGTGGTCGGTGGTGACCGAGTCGCCGAGCTTGGCGAGCACGCGCGCGCCGTGGATGTCGGTGACCGGGGCGGGCTCGTGCGCCATGCCGTCGAAGTACGGGGCCTTGCGGACGTAGGTGGAGTCCGGGTCCCACTCGAACGTGCCGCCGGTCGGGATGTCGAGGCCGCGCCAGCGCTCGTCGCCCTTGAACACGTCGGCATAGTTCTTGGTGAACATGTCCTGGCCGATGGACGAGGTGACGATCTCGGCGACCTCCTCCGGCGCGGGCCAGATGTCGCGCAGGTAGACCGGGCCGTCGGCGCCCTCGGCGATCGGGTCGTTGAGGATGTCGATGTCCATCGTCCCGGCCAGCGCGTAGGCGATGACCAGCGGCGGGGACGCCAGGTAGTTCATCTTCACGTCGGGGCTGATGCGGCCCTCGAAGTTGCGGTTGCCCGACAGGACGGCCGTGACGGCGAGGTCGTTGTCGTTGACGGCCTGGGAGATCTCCGGCTGGAGCGGCCCGGTGTTCCCGATGCAGGTCGTGCAGCCGTACCCGACGAGGTTGTAGCCGATCTTGTCGAGGTAGGGCGTGAGGCCCGCGCGCTCCAGGTAGTCGGTGACGGCCTGGGAGCCGGGCGCCAGCGAGGTCTTCACCCACGGCTTGCGGGTGAGGCCCTTCTCGACGGCCTTCTTGGCGAGCAGGCCCGCGCCGACCATCACGTACGGGTTGGACGTGTTGGTGCAGGACGTGATGGCCGCGACGGCGACCGCGCCGTGGTCCAGCTCGAACTCGGTGCCGTCGCCGAGCTTGACGGTGACCGGGTTGTGCGGCCGGGACCCGACGGTCGCGGCGGCGGCGCGCGGCCGGTCGGCCGGGCTGTTCTGGCTGTTGGCGGGCGAGTCCGACGCGGGGAAGGACTCGTCGCTTGCCTCGTCCGCCGGGCCGTAGCCGGTGGTGACGTAGTTGCGGACGTCGCGGCGCCAGGTGGCCTTGGCGTCCGACACCGCGATGCGGTCCTGCGGGCGCTTCGGGCCGGCCAGCGACGGGACGACCGTCGTCAGGTCCAGCTCCAGGTACTCGGAGAACTCCGGCTCGCCGGCCGGGTCCAGCCAGAGGCCCTGCTCCTTGGCGTACGCCTCGACCAGCGCGATCTGCTCCTCGCTGCGGCCGGTGAGCCGCAGGTAGGCCAGCGTCTCGCCGTCGATCGGAAAGATCGCGCAGGTGGAGCCGAACTCGGGGCTCATGTTGCCGATCGTGGCGCGGTTGGCCAGCGGCAGCGCGGCGACGCCCTCGCCGTAGAACTCGACGAACTTGCCGACGACGCCGTGCTGGCGCAGCATCTCGGTGATCGTGAGGACGAGGTCGGTGGCGGTGGTGCCCGCGGGCAGTTCGCCGGTCAGCTTGAAGCCGACGACGCGCGGGATGAGCATGGAGATCGGCTGGCCGAGCATCGCGGCCTCGGCCTCGATGCCGCCGACGCCCCAGCCGAGGACGCCGATGCCGTTCTCCATCGTCGTGTGCGAGTCGGTGCCGACGCAGGTGTCGGGGTAGGCGACGCCGCCCCGGTCGAACACGACGCGGGCCAGGTGCTCGATGTTCACCTGGTGCACGATGCCGGTGCCGGGCGGGACGACCTTGAACTCGTCGAACGCGGTCTGGCCCCAGCGCAGGAACTGGTAGCGCTCCTTGTTGCGCTCGTACTCGACCTGGACGTTGCGCTCGAAGGCGTCCGGCGTGCCGAAGTAGTCGACGATGACGGAGTGGTCGATGACCATCTCGGCGGGCGCCAGCGGGTTGATCTTCGTCGGGTCGCCGCCGAGGTCGCGGACGGCCTCGCGCATCGTGGCGAGGTCGACGACACACGGCACGCCGGTGAAGTCCTGCATGATCACGCGGGCCGGGGTGAACTGGATCTCGCGGCTCGGCTGGGCGGAGGCGTCCCACCCGGCGAGCGCGCGGATGTGGTCGGCGGTGACGTTGGCACCGTCCTCGGTGCGCAGCAGGTTCTCCAACAGGACCTTGAGGCTGTACGGGAGCCTGGCCGAGCCCTCGACGGCGTCCAGCCGGAAGATCTCGTAGGACCTGTCGCCCACCTGCAGCGTGCTACGGCTGCCGAAGCTGTTCGCGGACACGGACTCCTCCTCCGTCACCACCGCGCGGTCCGGTCCGGGACATGACGACGCGGCGCAATCTCTGGCTGTGGCGACCCCTGCGCGCGGCCCGGGTCCCGGGGGGCGTTCCCTCCGGGCCTCGGCCGCAGGGCCTCGTCTCTTCCCTGCATCCTGCCGTAGTCGCGACCCCGGGCATGACCCGGGTCCGCCTAACTTCCGCAGGAATTCTCTTGACGTCAAGCTATCTCTGATTTATCTCGACATCAAGTTACCGGGCCGGGCGGGGATCCCGGGAACTCCCCTTCCGTTCCGAGCGTTGGCGATATATCGTTGCTGTATCGCGAAGGATCACAGACGGATCGAGAGAAGGAGATCACGATGCGCGGATCCCCCGGCCCCGGCCCCGGCCCGTGGCAGGCCCTCGGCGCGTTCGCCCTCGGCGCCAAGGCCGCCCGGCACCTGCACGCCCATGCCCACGGCGACGGACCCGGCGCCCACGAGGGCGGCTTCGGATTCGGGTTCGGCGGCGTCCCGTTCGGCGGCCCGCCCGGCTTCGGCGGCTTCGGGCGCGGGCCCGGACGTCCGCCCAAGGCCCCGCGCGGGAACGTCCGGGCGGCGATCCTCAGCCTGCTCGCCGAGGAGCCCCGCAACGGCTACCAGATCATCCAGGAGATCGAGGAGCGCAGCGGCGGCGGCTGGCGACCGAGCCCCGGCGCCGTCTACCCGGCGCTCCAGCAGCTCGCCGACGAGGGCCTGATCGAGGGCGAGGAGGAGGGCGGGCGCCGCACCTTCCGGCTCACCGACGCGGGCCGCGCGCACGCCGCCGAGCACGCCGACGAGCTGGCCGAGCCGTGGGCGGCGATGACGCCCGCGTTCGGGGAGAACGTCCCGGACCTGTTCAAGGAGGCCGCGCAGACCGGCGCGGCCGTCATGCAGGTCGTCCGGTCCGGCTCGCCCGAGCAGGTCGCGCGGGCCCGCGCGGTGCTCGCCGACGCGCGCCGCGACCTGTACCGCATCCTCGCCGGGGACGCCCCCGCCGACGGCACCCCCGACGCCCCCGCGACGGACCCGGAGGAGCACCCGTGACCACCGACGACCTGCGCGTCGGCGACACCGAGCGCGACGCCGTGGCGACGGCCCTGCACGACCACTTCGCGCAGGGCCGGCTGGACCGGGGCGAGCTGGAGGAGCGGCTGGACGGCGTCCTGTCCGCCAAGACCACCGGGGACCTGCGGCGGCTCGTCGCCGACCTGCCCGGCCCGAACGGCCTGCCCGAGCCGGAGTTCCCGTTCCGGGCCGTCTTCGGGCCGCTCGGCGGACGCGAGATGCAGCACGCGATGCGGCAGGCGATGCGCACGCAGGCACGGGCGCAGCGCGACCTGCACCGGGGCTTCCGGCACGGCCGCCCGCACCACCACCGGCAGCGCGCGGTGTTCCCGCTCCTGGCGCTGATGTTCGCCGCGCTGCTGTGGACGGCCGGGATCGGCGCGGCGTTCGCCGCCGTGTTCACGATCGCGCTGGTGGCCTGGACGGGACGCGCGTTCGTCCACGCCCGGCGCCGCCACGGGTCGCAGCGGGTCTAGAGGCCCGCAGCGAAGGCGAGCAGCCCCGCCTCGACCCGGTCGGCGCACCCGAGCCGGCCGACGACGCGGGCGACGTGCCGGTCGGCGGATCCGCGGCGCAGCCGCAGGCACCGCGCGATCTGCCGGTCCGACAGGCCCTCGCCGAGACAGGCGAGGACGGCGGCGTCCGCCTCCGGCAGCGCCCGCACCCGGCCGAGCGCGGCCGGGCCGGGCGGCTCGCCGGGGCCGAGCACGGTCCGTCCGGCCGCCGCCGCGCGGACCGCGTCGGCGAGCGCGGCCCCGGTGAGCGCGCCGGGCACGAACCCCCGCGCGCCCGCGCGCAGCGCCCGCAGGACGTGCCGGTCGGGCCGCTCACCGGTCAGCACGAGCACGGCGGGCGGCCCGTCCCCGGCGAGCAGCCCGGCGAGGACGGCGAGCCCTTCGCGGGGCGGCCCGAGATCGAGCAGGACGACGTCGGGCGGCTCGCCGGACGTCTCCGCCAGCCCGGCGCCGGTCAGCGCGGCGGCCAGCCGCCCGGCGACCGCCGGGTCGCGCGCGGCGATCCGGACCCGGGGGACGGTCGGTGCAGGCGGTGCGGGCGGGGTGCCGCCCGTACGACGGAAGGCCACGCCGACCACGGTAGACGTCCCGCCGGAGAACACAACCCCTCCGGCGGGGGACGTCCCGGTGACCGTCAGCGCAGCGCGGCGGCGGTGCGGGCCAGCTCCTCGATCCGCGTCCAGTCCCCGGCGGCGATCGCGTCGCGCGGCGTCAGCCACGTCCCGCCGACGCAGCCGACGTTCGGCAACCCGAGATAGCCGGGCGCGTTCGCGAGCGTCACGCCGCCGGTCGGGCAGAAGCGGGCCTGCGGCAGCGGCCCGCCGAGCGCCTTCAGGTAGGGCACGCCGCCCGCCGCCTCGGCGGGGAAGAACTTCAGGGCCGTCACGCCCTCCTCCAGCAGGGCCAGCGCCTCGGACGCCGTCGCGACGCCGGGCAGGAACGGCACGCCGGTGTCGGCCATCGCGGCGCGCAGCGCGGGCGTGCAGCCGGGGCTGACGAGGAACCGGGCGCCCGCCTTGGCGGCCCGCTCGGCGTCCGCGCGGCGCACGACGGTGCCCGCGCCGACGACCGCGTCCGGGACCTCGGCGGCGACGCGCTCGATCGCGGGCAGCGCGGCGGGCGTGCGCAGCGTCAGCTCGATGACCGGCAGGCCGCCCGCGACGAGCGCGCGGGCGAGCGGGACGGCGGCGCCGGCGTCGTCCAGGACGACCACCGGCACCACCGGGGCGAGGTCGAGCAGAGAGTCGGCGTTCACGCGGCCTCCAGGGCGAGTTTGGCGGCGGCCCCGGCCAGGGCCGGGCCGGGATGGACGATCAGCCGCGTCGGGATCGCGGCCAGGTACTCGGCGACCGGCGGCTTGGCCTCGAACCGGGTGCGGAACGCGCTCGCGCGCAGCGCCCCCGCGATGCGCGGCAGGATGCCGCCGCCGAGGTGGACGCCGCCGCGCGCCCCGAGCGTCAGCGCGACGTTGCCCGCGTACGAGCCGAGCAGCGCGCAGAACATCGCGACGGCCTCGGCGCAGCGCCGGTCGTCCTCGCGCGCGCAGATCTGCGCGGCGGTGAGCGGACGGGCCGGGTCGCCGTCGAGCGCCGCCAGATACCGGTACAGGCGGGCGAGTCCGTTCCCGGACAGCAGCAGCTCGGCGGCGCCCGACCCGTGCTCGGCGCGCAGCAGCCGCACGACCTCGATCTCGCGGTCGGTGGCGGCGGGCGCGTCGACCTGGCCGCCCTCGCCGGGCAGCGGCACCCAGCCGGACGGCGTGCGCACGAGGCCCGCCGTGCCGAGCCCGGTGCCGGGGCCGACGACGGCGAGCGGCCCGTCGCCGGACGGGACCGGCGGGCCGATGTCGGCGACGTCGGCGGGGCCGAGGACGGGCAGGGCGCGGGCGAGGGCCTCGAAGTCGTTGATGACGTCCACGTGCGGGATGCCGAGCCGGGCGGCGACGCTGTCGGCGGTGTCGGCGGGCCAGCCCGCGTTGGTCAGCCGGAACCGGCCGCCCGCGACCGGGCCCGCGACGGCCAGGCACGCGGCGGCGGGCCGGACCCCGGACGCGTGCCGCTCCAGGTAGGCGGCGGCGGTCTCGGTGAGCCCGGCATGCCCGGCGGTGGGCAGGACGGCCAGGCGCTCGGGCGGGGCGCCGGGGCCGTCCAGCAGCGCGAAGCGGGCGTTGGTGCCGCCGATGTCGGCGACGAGCCAGGGGCGCGTCACCGGAACGTCCCGGCGCCCAGTTCGGCGGGGCCGACCGCCGCGCGGAACGCGGCGAACAGCTCCCGCCCGGTGCCGGCCGCCGGCCCGGGAGCGCCCCCGGCGGGCTCCCGGGCGGCCAGCTCGTCGTCGGGGACGAGCACTTCGAGCAGGCCCTTGTCGGCGTCGAGCCGGACGACGTCGCCGTCGCGGACCCTGGCCAGCGGCCCGCCCGCCGCCGCCTCGGGCGACACGTGGATCGCGGCGGGCACCGAGCCCGACGCCCCCGACATCCGCCCGTCGGTGACGAGCGCGACGCGGTGGCCCCGGTCCTGGAGGACCGACAGCGGCGGGGTGAGCTTGTGCAGCTCGGGCATCCCGTTGGCGCTCGGCCCCTGGAAGCGGACGACGGCCACGAGGTCGTGCTCCAGCTCGCCCGCCTTGAACGCGCGCTGCAACTCGTCCTGGGACGCGAACACGCGGGCCGGTGCCTCCACGACGCGGCGCTCGGGCGCGACCGCCGACACCTTGACGACCGCGCGGCCGAGGTTGCCCGTCACGGTGTGCAGGCCGCCGTGCTCGTCGAACGGGTCGGCGACGGGACGCAGGACCGTCCGGTCGCCGGACTCGGCGGGGACGGGCGTGTAGGCGAGCGCGTCACCGTCCAGCGCGGGGACCGAGCGGTAGTCGGCCAGGGTGGCGCCGCCGACCGTGCGGGCGTCGGCGTGCAGCAGGCCCGCGTCGATCAGCTCGCCGATGAGGAACGCCGTTCCGCCCGCCGCGTGGAAGTGGTTCACGTCGGCGGTGCCGTTGGGGTAGAGCCGGGTGAGCAGCGGCGTGACGCGGGACAGCTCGTCGAAGTCGTCCCAGGTCAGCTCCAGGCCCGCGGCGGCGGCCATCGCGACCAGGTGCAGCGTGTGGTTGGTCGACCCGCCGGTGGCCAGCAGCGCGACGACGGCGTTGGCGAACGCCCGCTCGTCCAGCAGCTCCCCGACC
The DNA here is from genome assembly GCF_002911665.1 of Actinomadura rubteroloni. Classification (NCBI taxonomy): domain Bacteria; kingdom Bacillati; phylum Actinomycetota; class Actinomycetes; order Streptosporangiales; family Thermomonosporaceae; genus Actinomadura; species Actinomadura rubteroloni. The sequence continues at coordinate 300,711 of NZ_MTBP01000004.1, read as the reverse complement.
GGCGTGTACGCGGTCCCGAGCGCGGTCAGCTCCAGGACGCGGCGCCCGGCGGCGTCGGTGAGCGCGTCGCGCAGCGGCGTGCCCGGCGGGACGAAGCTCGCGCCCGGCAGGTGCAGGCCCATGACCTCCATGAGGAGCTGGTTGGAGTTCGCGGTGCCGTAGAACGTGCAGGTGCCCGGCGAGTGGTAGGACTCGGCCTCGGCGGCGAGCAGTTCGTCGCGGCCGATCTCCCCGGCGGCGTGGCGCTTGCGGACGGCGGCCTTCTCGGCGTTCGGCAGCCCGGACGCCATCGGCCCGGCCGGGACGAGGATCGCGGGCAGGTGCCCGAACGTCAGCGCGCCGATCACCAGCCCCGGGACGATCTTGTCGCAGACGCCGAGCAGCAGCGCCCCGTCGAACATGTCGTGCGACAGCGCGATCGCGGTGGCCATCGCGACGACGTCCCGGCTGAACAGCGACAGCTCCATGCCCGCGCGGCCCTGCGTGATGCCGTCGCACATCGCGGGGACGCCGCCCGCGAACTGCGCGGTGCCGCCCGCCGCCGCGATCACGGCCTTCAGCCGGTCGGGGTAGTCCTTGAGCGGCTGGTGCGCCGACAGCATGTCGTTGTAGGCGGACACGATCGCGATGTTCGGGGTGGCGGCGCCGCGCAGCAGCAGCTTGTCGCCGGGCGAGCAGGCGGCGAAGCCGTGGGCGAGGTTGGCGCAGCCG